>JBHICW010000004.1:0-29469 GCA_046759785.1 Alphaproteobacteria bacterium | reverse complement strand
GGTCAGCCCTCGGCCTCGGGGGCGAAGTGCCGTTCGACGTAGTCGACGAGGGTCTTGATGCAGGTCTCCACGTCGTTGGCGACGGTGTCGATCACGAGCTCCGGCGTCTCGGGCGGCTCGTAGGGAGCGGAGATGCCGGTGAAGTCCGGGATCTCGCCCCGGCGGGCCTTCTTATAGAGGCCTCTGGGGTCGCGCGCCTCGCACACCTCGAGATTGGCCTTGATGTAGACCTCGTGGAAGCTCGCCCCGCCCGTCGCCCGCATAGCGGCGCCGGCCCGCTCCCGGTCGGACCGGTAGGGCGAGATGAACGCCGTGATCACGACGAGCCCCGCGTCCGCGAACAGCGCCGCCACCTCGCCGACCCGGCGGATGTTCTCCGCCCGATCTTCCGGCGAGAATCCGAGGTTCGCATTGAGCCCCCGCCGCACATTGTCGCCGTCCAGCACGTAGACCTGGTAACCCTTCTCAAAAAGGCGCAGCTCCAACTCCACCGCCAGCGTCGACTTTCCGGCCCCGGAAAGCCCCGTGAACCAGAGGACGCCGCCCTGGTGGGCGTTGTACCGGACGCGGGCCGCCGCCGTCACCTGGTGGGCCACGGCCTGGACGTTCGTCGCCTTGACCGTGAGCAAGGCTCGCTGGTCGGGGTAGCCCTCCATGCTGACGGTCCCGCCGCCCCCAATCTCGCGGCCGTCCACCAACACAAACCGGCCCGTGCGCGGGCTCGCCGCGAACTCGTCCAGGGCCACGATCCGCCGGGTGCGCAGCACCACCCGCGCGAAGGCGTCCCGGCCCACCGCCTCGCCGGGCGTGGTGGACAGATCGCCGGCGTCGATCAGCCCCTCGATCGCCTCCACCTGGACCGGCGTCTCCGACGTATGGAGCCTGAGCTTGTACCTCTTGCCGGCCTCAAGTGGCGCCCGTCCCAACCACAAGAGGTGGGCCCGGAAGACGTTCGTCTCCACCGGCGGCCGTTCCAGGTGGCTCGCCAGCTCCCCCCGCTCGACGAACAGAGGCTCGTCCAGGGTGATCCCGATCGCCTGTCCCGCCACAGCCTCCTCGGCCGGCGGGTTGCGGTTCCACAGCTCGATGCTGTCCACCCGCGCCGTCTTGTTCGAAGGAGAGAAGAGAAGCGTATCCGCCACCCGAAGCCGGCCGCTCTCGACGCGCCCGACGAGGATCCGCCGGTCGTCGACCTTGTAGACGTCCTGGACGGGGAACCTGAGCGGCAGCGCCTCCAGCGCCGCCGGGAGAGCGAAGCGCTGAAGCGCCTCCACGACCGTGGGTCCCTTGTACCAGGGGGCGCGAACCGAAGGCTTGACAAGGTTGTCCCCCTCCCGCGCCGCGACGGGAATGATCCACCGCGGGGGAACGCCGAGGTCGGTGAGATAGGCCTCAGAGGCCTCCGCCACCGCCCGGAAGCGGTCGGCGGCGAAGTCCACCCGGTCCATCTTGTTCACCACCACCGCCACCTCTTTCACCCCCAGCAGGAGCAAGAGGTAGGCGTGACGGTGCGACTGCTCCTTGAGCCCTTCCGCCGCGTCCACAACCAGGAGCGCCGCGTCCGCCCGCGCCGCCCCACTCACCACGTTTCTCAAGAACTCCTTGTGGCCGGGCGCGTCGATGAAGATCACCTCCCTGGGCCCCGCCCGGAACCGGATCTCGGCGCTGTCGATCGTGACCGCCTGGTCCCGTTCCGCCTGGAACGCGTCCATCAGGAACGCCCACTCGAAGGGCATCCCACGGCGCGCGCACATCGCCGCGATCGCCTCCCGCTTGCCATGCGCAAGCAGGCCGGCGTCGTGGAGCAGGCGGCCGATGAGCGTGGACTTGCCGTGGTCGACGTGGCCGACGAGAGCGACCCTGAGCCGCTCTTTCACCGCCTCGGCCGGCGCCCGCGCCTCACCGACGCGAACGGCTGCCGTCCCCCGCCCAGACCCGGTCATTCACATGTAACCGTCGGTCCTGAGACGCTCGAAGGCGTCCTCCGCCTCCTGGTCCTGGGCCCGGCCGCTGCGCTCGGCCACCCGCGTCGCCTCCAGCTCCGCGATGATTTCGTCCACGCTCGCCGCCTGGCTCGCCACCGCCCCCGTACACGGTGCGCAACCGAGGCTCCGATAACGCCGGCCTCCCTTCGCGAAATACAGGCTCGACACCGGGATCCCTTCCCGGCCGGTGTAGCGCCACACTTCGAGCTCCGTCCAGTGCAGCAGGGGATGGATGCGCAAATGACCGCCGGGCGGGGGGTCCGTCTTGAACTGGTCCCAAAGCTCCGGCGGCTGGTCGCGGACCTCCCATTCCGCGTTCTCTCCCCGCGGGCTGAACACGCGCTCCTTCGCCCGCGTCCCCTCCTCGTCCCGGCGGATCGCCGCGATGATTCCCTCAAACCCGTGCTCCGCCACCGCCGCCTTCAGCGGCTCCGTCTTGAGCGCCGTGCAGCAGGTGACCCGCCCCAGCGTGTGGTTCATGCCCGCAGCGAGAGCCGCATCGTTCCGCGCCACGATCAGCTCAAGCCCCCACTCGCCGACGAGGCGGTCCCGGAACGCGATCAACTCCGGCGGCTTGTACGAGGTATCGACGTGAATCAGCGGAAACGGCACCCGCCCGAAGAAGGCCTTGCGCGCCATCCACAACAGCGCGTTGCTGTCCTTCCCGATCGACCACAGCATGGCGAGCTTTCCCACCCTGCCGCGGGCCTCCCGCAGGATGTAAACCGTCTCGCTCTCCAGCGCGTCCAGCGTGTCCACCGCGTCCATAGGCCAGCCTTCCTAGAGCACCCGGCCGACCTCGTCAACACCGGCCCCGGGGCCGCCCGGGCGCGGCGCGCCCAGCGCCTTCCGCATGCAAGGGGAGAGGGACGCGGCGCCCCGACTGTGGGGCCGGGCGTCACGCCATGACGATCCGGTCCGGGTTGTCCCTGGCGCGGTTCGTCGCATTCCGGGTGTCCACGACCAGGGGATGCGCCCTCACCAGCGCCTGGTAGTCGACACCGTCGTGGTCGGTGCAGATGAGCGCGGCGTCGTACGCTTGCGCCACGGTCTGTTGCCAGCTCACGCTGCGACGGCCGACCAGGTCGGCGTAATCGCGGGTCTTCGGAATGCTCGGCACGTACGGATCGTAGTAGTCCACCGCCGCCCCTTTGTCTTCCAGCAGCTTGATGAGCCTGAGTCCCGGGCTTTCGCGGACGTCGTCGACGTTCTTCTTGTAAGCGATGCCCACGAGAAGGATCCGGGCGCCCTTCAGGCTCTTGGTGAAACGGATGTTGACGGCGTCGCTCAGGACCTGGACCACGTGCGCCGGCATCGCGCTGTTGATCTCGCCGGCGAGCTCGATGAACCGGGTCGGGACCTCGTACTGCCTCGCCTTCCAGGCGAGATAGTAGGGATCGATCGGGATACAGTGACCGCCCAACCCCGGGCCGGGGTAAAAGGGCATGTAGCCGAACGGCTTGGATTTGGCGGCTTCGATCACCTCCCAAACGTCGATTCCCATTCTCGCGTAGACCATCTTGAGCTCGTTGACCAGGGCGATGTTGACCGCACGGAAGATATTTTCCGTGAGCTTGACCGCCTCCGCCGCCTCGGTGTTCGAGACGGGGATAGTCCCTGCGGCGATCTCGTCATAGAGAAGACAGGCGAGCTCGCAGGCAGCCGGCCCGTCGCCGCCCACCACCTTCGGAATGCTGGCCGCGCTGTGGCTCGAGTTCCCGGGATCCTCCCGCTCGGGTGAATACGCGAGATAAAAGTCGTTCCCCGACTTGAGACCGCTCTCCTCAAGCACGGGCTTGAGTCCCTCCATCGTCGTGCCCGGGTAGGTCGTCGACTCGAGCACGACAAGCTGTCCTCGCCTGAGCTCGGCCGCGATCGTACGCCCCGTGTTGAGAATGTAAGAGATGTCGGGCTCGCGGTGACGGGTGAGCGGGGTGGGCACACAGATAACGATGACGTCGACGTCCCTGAGGCGGCCGAAATCGGCCGTCGGTCTGAATCGCCCGCTGTCCAGCAGCGTCCGGACGGCGTCGGAGGGGATGTGGCGGATGTACGAGGACCCCGAATTGAGCCGATCGACCTTCTCGCCGTCGACGTCGAAGCCGGTCGTCTCGAAGCCCTTCTCGCCGAACGCCCTGACGAGCGGCAGGCCCACATAACCGAGCCCGATCACACCGATATGCGCCTCCCGGCGGCGGAGCCGTTCCTTCAAAGCATTGTCCTGGGGTCGGCCAGGGTCGCTCTGCTCCATGTACCTCTCGACCCGTTCGACGAGCGTAAGCGTGACGCCTTTGCCGCCACGCAGCCGCTTAACGAACTTATGATCGCCGGCGGCCCGCACGCCGAACTCGCGTTCCGACATCGCCGTCCGTCGGAGAAACGAGTCGATCCGATCGAGGACCGTCTGGCGGGTCTTCATGGCTTCGAGAGGATAGGGGAAATTTAACCCACTGGCAATGAACTATTTACCCGACGCCAAGCTTCGGGGATAGATTCCCTGGGACCAGAGCGGCCAACAAACGGACTGAGCGTCAGCGCCGCCTGGCTGCCATCGTCGCCAAGCTCGCAAGCGAGCGGCTGAATGACGCGTGAGGCTATGACTCAACCAACCCCCGGGCAGGTGTGACGCGCGTCGATCCGGGCCCCGGGCGCGGCTATCGCCGCCGCTCTACGCCTCAGGAGGCGACGGAGGCAAACCATCGAGGCAGCTTGGGCTGCCTGCTGCCGATCAGTCCCTGATCGCCGCCACGGATGCCGCGGTGAGGGCTATCTGACTGATGAGTGCCGTGGTGTCCCTGACCAGGGCGAAGAGGTCGAGTGGCGCCACTTCGGGCGGCACGACTACGGTGCTGCCCGGTGCAATTTGGACCGGCGACAGGTTCCAGGCCGAAAAGGACACCGGTTCGGCCGCCCCGTTCGGAAGGACCACAAAGGTACGGCCCTCGTCGGCGGAGCGGCGGAACCCTCCCGCCGTCTTGACGTAGTCGTCGACTCGGCCGCCGGCGACGAACTGCACCGAACCCGGGTTGAGGACCTCGCCGATCACGGTGACCGAGTTCGGCAGCTTCGGCATGAAGATGCTGTCGCCACCTTCGAGCACGGTGTCGAGCTCGGGGCGGGCCTCGAGGGCGGCCGGGTCCGCCTCGATCACGACCCGGCCGATGGGCTCCGTCTCGCGAAGGGTCTCGGCAAGGGCCGTGATGGCCCCGGCACCGGCCGCCACCTGCGGCGCAGTTCTGGGCTGCATCAACGCCGCCGCGAGGGCGATCTCAAGCTCGCGAGCCGAGCGCCGGAACGCTGCTTTCTCGACCTCCTTGATCCGCTCACGCGTGAAGACGGCGCCCAACGGATACGCCTGCGGCGTCAGGCCCCCGGCCCGCACAATAACGTCGGAGAGACGCTCGCCGCGGCGGATCGTGTAAAGCCCCGGCCGCACGAACTCTCCGAGCAGCAGCACGGGCCGCTCTTCGCGGTCGGTGAAGACTGGGCTGACTCTAACCGCGTCGCCTGGCCCCACCAGCACGTCGGCTGGCCTTGGGTTGGCCACCGCCGGGGCCGCGACGTCGATCACCTGCCGCTCGACTGTCGCCGTCCCGGTCTCCGGATCGACCTGGGTACGCGAGAATTCGACCTTCGTGAGATTGGCCTCGCGGGTCGTGCCACCGGCGTAGGCGATGAGGCTCGCCAGAGGCGTGTCGGGAACAGCGGGATAGGCTCCGGGAGTGCGGACCTCGCCATCGACCGCCACCACGTGTTCGAGCACAAAGGGCAGAAGATCGGGGAAGCGCTCGTAGACCTCGGGACAAGGCACGCTGGTCGTCTCGACGGCCTCGAGGTCCTTGGCCGAGGTCCTCAGCGCCGTGCTGAACCGACCGGGTGTGGACGAGGCGACCACGGAGAACAGAGAGACCAAGCCGGGACAAGGGGGCCGCTCTTCCTCGACCTCCTCCTGAACAACCGGGAGGCGGGGGACACGCAGTTCGGGGACCGCCGCGGCCTCGACCCCTACGGGAAGCTCCGGCAGCCGCTCCCCGGCGGCCTCCTCGCCTGGGGGTTCCGCCGGTTCCTCGAGGTCCGCCCCGGCGAGCAGCCTCTGCACGTCGGCGGAACCTAGATAGCGCACGTCGTCCATGCCCAGCACGATCAGCCTGTCCTCGGCGCTGAGCTTGTAGTTCTCTTGGCGCGCGAGGACACGCTGGAGGTCGATGGGGACGAAGACGCTCGACTGGCTCAACGGGTCCCGCGTCTGGAGCACGGCGAAGAGCAGGTACGGACCCTCCTTGAGGACCTCGATGTCCCGGACCAGGTGGGCGATCGTCGGCGCCGTCGCCAGCGACCGTCGCCCCGGAACGCGGACGTGCCCATCGAGGAACACCGAACCGATCTGGACGTCCTCTGCGAACCTGACCAGGACGATGTTCCCGTCCGACAGGGACACAGGCGCCACGTCCCGCTGCTCGAGGACCCGCTCGCGGCCGGTTTCGTCGGCCGTGATCGTCAGGTACCGGTTGCCCGAGGGCCGCAATGTGCCGCCCGCGTAACTCAAGAACTCGGCGAGCGAGATGGAGTCTTGTCCCTCGGCCAGCTCGTAGATGCCGGGCCGTTTCACCTCCCCGGCGATCGCCACAGTCGCCCCGATGGGCTCGACGACGATCCTGTCCCCCTCCATCAGAGTGAGGGGCCGGTCGAAGTCACCCGTGAAGAGCAGGTCGTAAGCGTCGAACCAGTACATGTCGGCGTCGCGAACGACCCTGATGCGCCGCAGACTCCCTGTCTTCTTGATGCCGCCGCTCACCGCCAGCGCGTCGACGAGCGTCGACAGTCCGGTGAGCTGCTTCACCCCCGGCGTCTCGACCTCGCCCAGGACCATGACCGAGATCGCTCGGAGTCTGCCCAGGGACACGAACACCTCGGTGCCGATAAAGGCCGTGCCGGTGCGTGCCTTGAGCTCCTGGACGAAGTCACCGAAGGTCCGCCCGGCGGCGGGAATGGGAAGAAGATCGGGCAGGATGATACGCCCCTCCCGGTCTACCCTGACCGCCAACGATTTCGACACCTGGCCCCGGAAGGTGACGACCAGCTCGTCGCCGATCCCTAAGCGGTACGTCTCCTGCACGGCGCCACTCAATGGCCCCGGTTCGATCGGCCTCGGCCGGAAGACCTCGTACCCGAACTGTCGCACGTCCTCGCCCAAGCGCTTCGAGTAGTCGCGCTCGAGGGGCGAACGCAGCTCCTCGAGCTGCTCCATGACCAAGGCAAGCACCCCCGGCTGGCTCAAGAACGTGGGGTCGGCGGCAGCGTGCTCAAGGATCCGCTCGCGGAGCACGGACTCCAGCGTCTGCCGCTCGAGGGGGGGTGGGATCGGCATTCGACGGGTGCGCGATACGTCCACCGTCGGCGGCAAGACTGGCACCTGGCCTTGCTGCACGGCCTGCTGGCCGAGAATGTCTCTGAGGATGGTGGTAACGTCGGCTCCCGGCGGAAGTGCCTGCGCCACCGTCGGCGCCGGCGCGAGACCGATCGACACGATCGCGCAAAGCGCCCAGACTAGTCGAGACCCTCCACCGCGAAGCCCACCGCGCATCTGTCGCATCAGCGCATCCCTGTACGCCGCTGGCCGAAAGAAAAGATGGACACGACGGCCGCCTCGCTGGCCGCGGCCTGCGCGCCCATCCACGAGGACGCGAACCGGGCCGTGCGATTCTTCCTGCGCGGCTTGCGTGCCCTCCCCCTGACGCGCGAGCAACTGACAACACTACCATATGCCGCCGTCTGCGCAACGATTAGGAAAGCGGCCGCGGGTCCGCCGTCCCGAGCAGCGGCGCCGCCGCCACCCACCACCGCGGGTGAGCCGCCTTGAGTGAGCGGGCCGCGGCTCTGGCCCTGGGCTCGTCGTCGAACAGGCCGAAGCACGCGGCGCCGCTGCCCGTCATGCGGGCCAAGAGGCACCCTTCGAGATCCCTCAGAGCGGCGAGCACGCTCCCCACCGCGGGCAGGAGCCGGCGGGCGGTACGTTCGAGGTCGTTACACCTTTCCGCGAGCAGGCAAGCCAGTGCCGCCGCGTTCCCCGGCGTCGCCGAAAAGCGCACGGGACGGGCGGGCACGCCCGCGTAAGCCCCGTAGACGCGTTCGGTCGGCAGCGCCATGCCAGAGCTTGCCAGGACAAGACAGGCGGGGGGAAGCGGGGGAGCCGGATCTACCGTCTCGCCGATGCCGCCGACGAAGGCGGCACGGCCCTCGAGACACACCGGGACGTCGGCCCCGAGGCGTGAGCCGAGGCGCCGAAGGTCCTCCTCCGGGAGGCGGAGGTTCCAAAGCTCCGAGAGCAGCCTCAGCGCAGCGGCCGCGTCCGCCGACCCGCCGCCCAACCCGGCCCCCACGGGAACCCGTTTGAACAGCCTCATACGCGCGCCCTTCTTGACGCTCCCCGCCTCGGCGAGCAACCGGGCCGCGCTCGTCACCAGATTGGCTCGCGCACCCTTCCGCCGGAGCGCCGCCGCCGCGGGACCCGTCACGGTGAGGCTGAGATCCTCCGCGGGCGCGGCCTCGAGCCGGTCGAAGACACCGGCGAAGGCGACCAGGCTGTCCAGAAGATGGTAGCCGTCGGTGCGCCGCCCCAAGACGTGCAGGTAAAGGTTGACCTTGGCCGGGGCGAGGCGGCGGAGAGGGGCCGCCACCGTCCGCTCAGATCCCGTCCCCGGGCGCCGCGCCCGCCGCGAGGCCGTGCTTAACCTTCTCCTCAATCGTGGCGACCAACCCTTCTTCCGGCTCGAGCGAAAGCGCCCGTTGCCACTGGAAGCGGGCCTCGACACGGCGCCCGACCCGCCAGTAGGCGTCGCCAAGATGGTCGTTGATGACGGGGTCCTCGGGCCGAAGCTCGATGGCGCGCTCGAGCTCCCTCACGGCGCCCTCGAAGTCCTCCAGCCGATACAACGCCCAGCCCAGGCTGTCGACGATGTAGCCGTCGTCGGGTCTCTGCTCGACCGCCCGCTCGATCATCTTGAGCGCCCGCTCCAGATGGACCCCCTGATCCACCCAGGAATAACCCAGGTAATTGAGGACGAAAGGAAGGTCGGGGCTGAGCTCGAGGGCCTTCAGGAAATCGGCCTCCGCCCGCGGCCACTGCTTGGAGCGCTCGAGAACCACGCCGCGCGCGTAGAGGAGCCGCCAGTGGCGCTTTTCGAGCTTCTCGATGCGGGCCAGCGCGTCGTCGTACGCCGTGACCGCCTCCGTCCACCGCTCCTTCGCCCGCAGGATGTCACCGAGCGCGACCAGCGCGTCCGTGCGCACGGGCCGTTCCTCGGCCATCGCTCTGAGCTCGGCGACAGCCTCCTCCGTCCTCCCCAAGACGTCCTGGGCCGCGGCCCCCCGCAGCCGGCTCGACCAGCTCACCGGGGACACCGCGTCCACCGCGCGATAGGCGTGGAGTGCCGCCTCCAAGCGGTGGCGCATCTCCAGGATGTCTCCCACAAGCAGCTGCATCACGTCGGTGCCGGGGCTGAGATAGACCGCCATCCGCACGTGGAAGAGCGCCGCCTCGCCCGCATTCTCCCGGTGGAGGGCACTCGCGGCGCCAAAGAGCGCCTCGGCCACGCCGGCGCGCGCGTCCCCGACTAGGCGCTCGGCCCCCGCACCGTCGTTGAGCCGCGCGAGCGTGTCCTCGAGCCACAGGGTGCCAGGATTCTCCTCAAGGAAGGCCTCGTAGACCCGGCGAGCTTCGTGAGGCTTCCCGGCGCGCTCATAAAACGCGCCGAAAGCAGCCACCGCCCTATAGGCCCCGCCTGGCTGCGCCTCCGTCGCCGCCTGGTAGGCCTCCTCGGCCGGCTCCACGCGTCCACCGAGGTCGTTGATAAGACCCCGATGGAAGTGGTGGAAGGGCGCGAAGGCCTCATTTTCCTCAAGGGAGGCCAGGACCTCGAGGCCCGCATCCACCCGCCCGAGGCCGACCTCGACCCACGCCTCGATCATGGGGATTAGAAGGGCGTTCAAGCCCGCGCGCGGGAGACCCGCAAGCCGAGCCTTGGCCCCGGCGAACTCGCGCCTCTTGACCGCCTCCACGGCGAGCACCAGGTTCGCCACCGCCGCCGCGGGGTCGCCCTTGACGAGGCGACCGGCGAGACCCACGGCCTCCTCCATCCGCCCGTCCAGGACCATCGCCACCAGAGTCTGCCGGACGAGATCCGCGTTGTCCGGATCGTGCGCCAGCGCCTGCTCGAGAAACTTGGCCGCCGATACGGTATCGTGCTCATCGCTCGCAAGTCGCCCGGCAAGGTAGCTGCCGAAGTGGGACGCGCCGTTTGCCGACCGCGTGTCGCCGATCCCGCGCCCCCCGGACGACGGCGCCGCCGGATTCGCCTGAGCCACCGCCGGCACGGGCGGTAAGGCGCCGGCGTTAGGCCCGGATGCTAAGCCGGCGCACCCGGCGAGAAGGCTTGCGGCCGCAGCGCATCGTAAGAGGCGCGCAGTCGCGCCCCCGAATCCCAGAGTTAGCGCGCTCGTCGTCAACTCCGCTCCCTCAATCGGCCGGCCCTGAACGCGCTCTTCCGCGCGCACCTAGCATAGCACAGAAGGTGGTGGCAAACGCCATCGCCGGCAAGCGCCCGACGGCGAGACCCGGGCGCCCGACCTCGCCGACCGCCCTACATGTTGGGATAGTTCGGGCCACCGCCTCCTTCCGGCGCCACCCAGTCGATGTTCTGGGTAGGATCTTTGATGTCGCAGGTCTTGCAGTGGACACAGTTCTGGGCGTTGATCTGGAGGCGCGGCCCGCCGCCTTCGGCGTCCTCGACGATCTCGTACACGCCGGCCGGACAGTAGCGCTGCTCCGGCGCGTCGTAGAGCCTGAGATTGACGTCGATGGCAACGGCCGGATCCTGGAGCCTGAGGTGGACCGGCTGGTCCTCCTCGTGGTTGGTGTTGGAGAGGTACACCGACGACAGTAAGTCGAAGGTGATCTTGCCGTCCGGCTTCGGGTACGCGATCTTCCGGCACTCGGACGCCTTCTTGAGCCGGGTGTGATCGGGGCCGTGGCGAAGGGTCCACGGCGCTCTTCCGTGGAAGAGGTAAGTGTCGAGCGCCGCGTAAGTGAGCCCGCTCCACAATCCGAACCGGAACCCCGGCCGGATATTCCGCACCCGGTAGAGTTCGTCGTGGACCCACGACCGCTCGAGCGCATCCGCGTAGGCCGCCACCTCTCGCATCCCACCGTCCGCGAGCGCGGCAAAGACTGCCTCGGCAGCCAGCATGCCACTCTTCATCGCGGTGTGGGTCCCCTTGATCTTCGGCACGTTGATGAAGCCCGCCGCACAGCCGATAAGCGCGCCGCCTGGAAAGGTGAGCCTAGGGATCGACTGGAAACCTCCCTCATTGAGGGCCCGTGCTCCGTACGCGATCCGTTGGCCCCCCTCGAAGACTGGGCGGATCGTAGGGTGAGTCTTGAAGCGCTGAAACTCGTCGAAGGGGCTCAAGTACGGGTTTTCATAGTCGAGGCCGACAACGAAGCCCACCGCCACCTGGTGGTCCTCGAGGTGGTAGAGAAAGGAGCCGCCGTAGGTCCGGTTGTCGAGCGGCCAACCGACCGTGTGCATGACCAGGCCGGGACGGTGGCGGTCGGGCTGAACCTCCCAGAGCTCCTTGATCCCGATGGCGTAGGTCTGCGGATCGGCCCCATCGCCTAGATGGAAGCGCTCGAACAGGGCCTTGGTCAGCGAGCCGCGACAGCCCTCGGCGAATAGAGTCTGCCTGGCGTAAAGGTCGATGCCGGGCGCGTAGGAGTCTTTCTTGCCACCGTCGCGGGCCACTCCCACGTCGCCGGCGCGGACGCCGCAGACGGCACCCTCGTCGTCATAGAGCACCGAGGCCGCCGCGAAGCCTGGATAGATCTCAACGCCCAGCTCCTCCGCCTGGCCGGCCAGCCAGCGGCACAGATTGCCCAAGCTGATGACGTAGCTGCCGGGGTTGCGCATTTGCGGCGGCGTCGGCAGTCGGAACGCCCGCCTCTTGGTGAGAAGGATGAAACGATCGTCCCCTGCCAGCGTATTGAGAGGCGCGCCACGCTCCTTCCACTCAGGGATCAGTTCGTTGAGGCTCCTCGGCTCGAAGACGTTACCCGAAAGGATGTGGGCGCCGACCTCCGACCCCTTCTCCAGGACGCACACGCTGACGTCGCGGCCGTGCTGCTCGCTGAGCCGCCGCAGCATTATGGCCGCCGAGAGCCCTGCCGGCCCGGCTCCCACGATGACCACATCGTATTCCATGGATTCGCGTTCCACCGCCCGCCTCCGTTCCGCGACCCCGCCATCGCGCGCGATTCCGGGCCCTATGCCTTGCGCGCCGCGGCGAAGTCAATCGTGCCAGACCCGTAGGGCGCGAAGGGCCGGCGTGCTATCATAAAAATATGGGTTCGCGCCCGGCCGGTCACGCACTGCTTGCCTGGTACCTCGAAATGGGGGTGGACGAAGCGATCGAGGAAACCCCCGTGGACCGCTTTGCCTCGGGCAATCCGGACCGGCCCGACCGCCGGGTGCCCCCGGCACGGCGCCCTGTTCCTTCCTCAAGAGAAGGGGCGGAGAAGGCGTCTGCCGGACCCGGTCCCGAAACCGCCGCGTCCTTCAACCTCACCGTCCCGGAGGAAGCGGTGCACAGCGCCCGGGCTGTCGCCGCGGCGTGCACGACGATCGACGCCCTCGTCGAGGCGATCCGCGGTTTCGAGCGCTGCGCGCTCAAACAGACGGCGACCAACACCGTCATCTACGACGGGAACCCCGATGCCCGGCTCATGCTGATCGGGGAGGCCCCGGGCGCCGAAGAAGACCGCCAGGGTCTGCCGTTCGTGGGGCCGGCCGGACGGCTCCTCGACCGGATGCTGGCGGCGATCGAGCTCGACCGCCGAAGCGCCTACATCACCAACGTCCTCTACTGGCGTCCTCCCGGCAACCGAGTCCCGACCGCCGAGGAGATCGGCACCTGCCTGCCCTTCGCCGAGCGGCAGATCGAGCTCATCGCCCCCAGGGTCGTCGTCTTCGTCGGCGGAATCGCCGCCAAGGCGATGCTGGGCCGCAGCGAGGGCATCACGAAATTCAGGGGGCGGTGGTTCCGGTACCAGACTCCCCGGATGTCGGCGCCGGTCCAGGCTACGGCGACGTATCACTCGGCCTTCCTGCTGCGCCAACCGGGGCGGAAGCGGGAGGCGTGGCGCGACCTGCTCGCGATCAAAGCGAAGCTGGCTTTGCCAGACTGAGCCGGCCAGAGGCCAAGCGACGCTGCCACGGCCACGTCGCCTGGCCCTTCGCGAAGCGGCGGGCGCTCCCGGGGGCGTCTTGCTGGCGGACCGGCGATCGTCTATTAAAGCCTGGTGCCGGTTCGCCCCTCTTCCGCTCTATCTTCGATAGTTAGACCAGCATTGGCTGTGCTCGGGTCGGTTCTCCGCTCGCGCATCTTGCCCGTGGCCGCGCGAGCATTCTCTTTGACGGTTCTGGGATTCGCCCCGCTCGCCGTCGCCCACGAGGTCGGGACGCTCGCGCAAGGCGCCAGGGTGGCGGCGCTGCCGAGCGGGACCGTCGCAGGGCGGGGCGAGGTGCCGCCCCCGCGCATCCTTGGGCAAGCGGATGTAGATCGCTATCGGAAGATCTTTGCCCTCCAGGAAGACGGCCGCTGGCACGCCGCCGACCACGAGATCGACAAGCTCTCGAACCGCCTCCTCATAGGGCACGTGCTCGCCCAGCGGTACCTGCACCCTACGAAATACCGCTCCACCTTCCGCGAGCTCGCCGCCTGGCTCGAAGGCTACGCCGACCACCCCCATGCGCCCCGGATCTACAGGCTGGCGTCGCAACGCCAGCCCTCAGACTCGCCCGCTCCGCCGCGACCGGTCAACGGGTTCCCAGGCGCGGGCGCGCCGGAGACGGCGGCCGACAAGCTCTATCCGCCGGCAACGAACCGGTCGACGGCCGAGCAGCAGCGGCTTGCCACACTCCTCGGGAAACTCACGGGGGAGGTGGGCCGCGGCCACGCCTCCCACGCGGAGCGGATCCTGAAGCGGGAGGAGTTCCGCAAGCTCGCCGACGACGTCGAGTTTGACGCCGCCCAAAGGGAGGTCGCGCACGCCTACTTCATGAACGGGGAGGACGAGCCGGCCCTCGAGCTGGCCGCCGTCAGCGCCGCCCGGTCAGGTGCCGCGGTTCCCTTGGCCCACTGGACGGCGGGGCTCGCTGCCTACCGCATGGGCAAGCTGGAGGTGGCCCGGAAGCACTTCGAGGCGCTGGCGCTCATGCGCACCGCACCGGACACCGCCATTGCGGCCGGCGCGTTCTGGGCCGCGAGGGTGAACCGCAAGCTCGGTCACAAGCCCGAGGCGGAAAGGATGCTCAGGCGCGCAACCGCGTATCACGATAGCTTCTATGGTGTGCTCGCCCGGCGGAGCCTCGGTATGCAGCTGGGTTTCGCCTGGGAGATTCCCACCCTCACCGCCCACGACCTCATGACGCTCATGCGCGTGCCGGCCGCCGTGCGGGCGATCGCGCTGGTTCAGGTGGGGCAGGACTGGCGCGCCGCGTTCGAGCTTCGCCGGCTCAACCTCCCCAGCGAGCCGGGGATCGCCCGGGCGCTGCTCGCGCTCGCGGCGCGGCTGGACCTTCCCTCGGCCCAGCTCCGGCTGGCGAACCGAATCATGGCCGCCTCGGGGCGCCGCGTCGACGGGACGCTCTACCCGGTGCCAGGGTGGACGCCAAGCTCGGGGTTCCTCGTCGACCGGGCGCTACTCTATGCGCTCATCCGCCAGGAATCGGCCTTCATCACGCGGGCCAAGAGCAGCGCCGGCGCCCGCGGGCTGATGCAGCTCATGCCCCGCACCGCCGCCTTCGTGGCCCGCAATGGCAGTTTCCGGTGGAGCCGGCGGGACGAGCTGTTCGATCCTGAGCTCAACATCGAACTCGGCCAGAGGTACCTCCTTCATTTGCTCGAGAAGGCCGTCGTCGACGGTGATCTTCTCCGCCTCCTCGCCACCTACAACGGCGGGCAGGGAAACCTGAAGAAGTGGCAGAAGCAGATCCGGCACAAGGGCGATCCGCTGCTGTTCATCGAGGCCATCCCCTTCCCCGAGACCCGGCTGTTCGTCGAGCGGGTGTTGCGTAACATCTGGATCTACCGCGCCCGCCTGGGACAGGAGGCTCCGACGCTGGACGCCGTTGTCGCCGGGACGTGGCCGCGCTATATAGGCCTGGACCCTGTGGCTGTGGCGACGGCTGCCGATGCCAGGCGTTGACGAAAGCCGGCCGTTCATCCCGATCAACATCGCGGTTGTCACGGTCTCCGATACGCGGACCGAGGCGGATGACAAGTCGGGACGGATCCTTGTCGAGCGCATCGTCGCCGCGGGGCACCGGCTGGCTGACCGCAAGATCGTCCCCGACGACGTCGACCGGATCGTCGCCGAGCTCAAGCGGTGGATTGACGACCCGGGGATCGACGTCGTCATCGCCACCGGGGGCACGGGCGTGACCGGCCGGGACGTGACGCCGGAGGCGTTCCAGGCGGTCTACGAGAAGGACATCCCGGGCTTCGGCGAGACCTTCCGGATGCTCAGCTGGCAGAAGATCGGGACCTCCACGGTCCAGTCGCGCGCCACCGCCGGAGTGGCGAACGGCACTTTCCTCTTCGCCCTGCCAGGATCGCCCGGCGCGTGCCGGGACGGGTGGGACGAGATTCTTCGCTATCAGCTGGACAACCGCTACCGGCCCTGCAACTTCGTGGAGCTCATGCCCCGGCTCACCGAGAGCGGCGCCGGGGAGGGCCGCTCCGCCTGAAATCGCCTCGCGACCGTTGCGAGCGCCGCTGCCGATCAGCCCGGCGACGAGCGCGAGGTTGGGAAGGTTGAAGCACAGCCCGAAGAGGAAAGCCGATCGGTAGGCGCCGGCGGCGTCGAAGATCACGCCGGCGACCCAATGGTATCAAGCGGGAAGGCCCGCGGCGCCCCGCCGCCGGGCGCGGGCGGCGGCGCGCCAGCGGGCAAGGTCACGACCTTCGTCGATGTCGGGGAGCTCGTCAAGCAGCACAACCCTATGGCGAGGCCCGAGGTTGGCCCGGGTGTCCTTAAGCGCATGCGGGCCGGACCAGCGCACACCGCGGAAGGCATCGGGCGTGTGGGGCCGCCGCCTGAGCCCTACCAGCCAGTAACCGCCGTCGGGGGTGGGGCCGAAGACGGCGTCGTTCCCGCCGAGTAAGGCGAATGCCCGCGCGACGTGCTCCGGCGTGACGTCGGGCACGTCGCTGCCTATGATAACGACTGGTCCGGGGGGAAGGCGGCGGGCCGGACGGCGCATCCGCGCCCCAAGATCTCCGCCTCCCTGGGGGAAGCGCCGTGGCCGCCGCGGCCACGAGCGGCCATGGCGCACGAAACGGTCGGGCGTGACCGCCAGCCAGCAGGTCCAGCGCGGGTCCGCCGCCAGGCGGCGGACGATGCCCGCCGTAGTCCGCCGGTAGAACTGCCACGCCTTCAGACCGCCGACGTCGGCCGCGAGACGGGTCTTGACCGCCCCCAGCCGCGGCGCCCTCACGAAGATGACGAGGTGGTTCTTAAGCCTCATCCGTAGAGCCGGGCGACATACCGGGGCGGGAGGCCGAGGAAGTAAAGGCCGAGGCAGAGGAGGTTACGCACCGAGCGGCGGAGGTATCCCGCCCCGCGGTAGCGCGCCGCCGAGGTCACCGCCGGCATGTCCAGGAGCTTAAGGCGGGCGCGGCCGATGCGGCGCACGAGGTCGACGTCCTCCATCAGGGGAAGGGGCCGGATACCGCCGAGCGCGTCGTAGAACGCGCGGCTCAAGAGCAGGCCCTGGTCGCCGTACGGGAGTGCAAGCACCCGACACCGCCACTTGACCACGGCCTCGAGGCGGCGCGCCGCAGGGGCAGGGTCGTCCAGGGCGAAGCGGAAGGCCGCCGCCCGGTCGGCGTTCATGGGCTCGGCCGCGAAGGCCGCCACGACCTCGGACCACCCCGGGGCGGGCCGGGTGTCCGCGTGCAGGATCAGGAGCCAGGGTCGGGAGGCGGCGGCCGCACCCGCCCTGAGTTGAGCGCCGCGCCCGCGGGGCGCGTCGATGACGCGCGCCCCCTCGCGCGCCGCAAGGGCCGCCGTCCCGTCGGCCGAACCGCCGTCGGCCACGATCACCTCGAGGCCGAGGCGCCGGCCCTCGGCGAGCGCCCTAAGCGTCGCCGGGAGCTCCCGCGCCGCGTTCAGGGTCGGGATCACCACGCTCAGCACGTCGGCACCGGCCTTTCACCTGCACTCCGTCGCGAACCCGGCTGCGGAGTGGATTGTAGGCGACAAGGAACGGCCGGGGGAAACAGGCACGCATCTGCGCATATGTTCTTGAAATGTTCTCAAAGCGGCGCTACGCTCACGGCATGGACCCGAGCCACCCTCGTCTCTACCGCAAGGGCCGCGGCGCGGTGAGCAATCCCGCTGGTCGGTTCGAGCCGTTCATGCGCGAGTCCGTCGACGACGGCTGGGGCAACTCTGAGGAGGAGCCCGCACCCCTGAAGACCACGGTTCAGCCCGACGCGAGCCGTACCATCATCACCCGCAACCAGTCGCCCGACGTCCCCTTCGACCGCTCGATCAACCCCTACCGCGGCTGCGAGCACGGCTGCGTCTATTGCTTCGCCAGGCCCACGCACGCCTATCTCGGTCTCTCTCCCGGCCAGGACTTCGAGTCCCGGCTTTTCGCCAAGCCCGACGCGCCGGCTCTGCTCGAAGAGGAGCTGGCGCGCCTCGACTACCGTTGCCGCGTGATCGCGCTCGGGACCAATACCGACCCCTACCAGCCGATCGAGCGCACCTACCGGATTACGCGGCGGATCCTCGAAGTGCTCGCCGCCTCAGACCACCCCGTCGGGATCACCACCAAGTCCGCACTGATCACCCGCGACATCGACATCCTGGCGCCGATGGCCGCCAAGGGGCTCGCCGCGGCCTTCATCTCGGTGACGACGCTCGACCGCGGCCTTGCACGACGGCTCGAGCCGCGGGCGCCGACACCAGCGCTGAGGCTTAAGACGGTCCGGGCGCTGACGGCGGCCGGCATCCCCACCGGGATCATGGTGGCGCCGGTGATCCCGGGGCTGACGGACGACGAGATCGAGGCCATCCTCGAGGCGGGCGCGGCGGCGGGGGCGACGTCGTCCGCCTACGTCCTCTTGCGGCTGCCTTACGAGATCAAGGACCTGTTCCGGGAATGGCTCGCCGTTCACGCGCCGCTCAAGGCGGAGCGGGTCGTACATCTGGTGCGGTCGTGTCACGGCGGCAAGGACTACGACTCTCGCTTCGGGCAGCGCAAGACCGGGTCCGGCCCGTACGCCGCCCTCATTCACCGACGCTTCCATCTCGCCTGCCGGCGCCTGGGGCTCAACCGGCGCGAGCTCAAGCTCGACAGCAGCCGCTTTCGGCCCCCGCCGCGTGAGGGCGAACAGCTAACGCTGCTCTAAGGCCGGCCCGGCGGGCGCGGCGGAATCGTGTTACACTCGCCGCGGCCATGCCCACGCATCAGGAGCTCACCGGCATCGCCGTCGTCGTCGCCGCCGCGCTGCTCTGCGGCATGGCGCTGACGCGCCTTCGCCAGCCCGCCGTCGTCGGCTACATCATTGCCGGCATCCTTCTGGGACCCTCGGGTCTTGCCGTCGTCGAGGACCGGGCCCAGGTCAACTTCCTCGCCGAGCTTGGCGTGCTGCTCCTGCTGTTCCTCATCGGCATGGAGTTACGGTTCGAAGCCTTCAAGGCGATCTACCGCATCGCCGTGTTCGGGACTCTCCTCCAGATCGCCATCAGCCTCGGGGTGACCCTGTTGCTCTCCCAGCTCCTGGGCTGGCCGATCGGGCAGGCAGTGCTGTTAGGCTTCGTCGTCAGCCTGTCGAGCACGGCGGTGGCGATCAAGGTGCTCGAGGACATCGACGAACTCACGAGCGAGGTCGGCAGGCGCGCGGTCGGGGTGCTGATCGCCCAGGACCTCGCCGTCGTGCCGATGATCCTGGTGCTTAACGCCATGGCCGCCGAATCGCGGTTTGCCGCCGGGACCCTTCTTCCCATCGCCGCGGGGCTGGGCTTCCTCGCCCTGATCGTGTGGTACTTGAGCCGTCACCCGGACATCCACCTGCCCTTCCGATCCTGGGCGAAGGGCCGGCGCGAGCTGACGCCGCTCGCGGCCCTCGCCTACTGCTTCGTCGCCGCCGCGGTGAGCGGAGTGCTGGGGTTGTCGGCCGCATACGGTGCATTCCTCGCCGGCCTGTTCATCGGCAACAGCACCGACCGCCGAGCCATGATCCGGGTCACTCAGCCGATTCAGAGCGTGCTGTTGATGGTGTTCTTCCTCTCGATCGGGCTCCTGATCGATATTCGCTACATCGGGGAGCACCTCGGCTCCGTGCTCGTGCTCCTCCTCATCGTCACCGTCGGCAAGACGGCGATGAACGTCGGCGTCCTGCGGCTTCTAGGGGAGCCCTGGCCACGGGCCTTTCTCATCGCCGTGGTGCTCGGCCAAGTCGGTGAGTTCTCCTTCGTCCTCGCCGCGGTGGGCTTAAGCAACGGCCTCATCGTCGCCGAGGGCCACCGGCTGGCCGTGGCGGTGATCGCCCTCAGCCTGATGATCAGCCCGCTGTGGCTCGACGCCGCGCGGCGGCTCAACAACCTCGCGACCACCGGCGTGGAACCGCTGAAGGAGGTGCTCGACATGCTCTACGGCGGCGAGGCGACCGCGATACAGGAGAGGGCGGGCGGCGCCGTCGTCCGGCTTCGGGAGCTCGCGGCCGGCCTCGCGGAGATCGGACGCCGCGCTCTCGACCGCCTGCGTTCGGGGACCCCGGCCGCCCGGGCCAATCCGAACCCGCAAGATGCCGATGCCGACGACGAAAGTCGGGGGCCCCGACCTCGGCCTTGAGCGCGCGCTGCCCATCCCGGTCGCCGGGGTGGACGAGGCCGGCCGCGGCCCTTGGGCCGGGCCGGTGGTCGCCGCCGCGGTCATCCTTGACGCCCCGAACGTCCCGCCCGGCCTCGCCGACTCCAAGACGCTGTCGCGCTCGCGGCGCGAGGCGCTCTTCGCGGCGCTTCAAGAGAGCGCCGCCATCGGGCTGGGCGAGGCCTCGGTGAAGGAGGTCGAGCGCCTCAACGTCCTCGGCGCCACCTTGCTGGCGATGCGGCGCGCCGTCGCCGCTCTCACCCTGCCCCCGGCCTACGTGTTGGTCGACGGCCCCCGGCTCCCGGATCTCTCCTGTCCGGCCACGGCGGTCGTCGGGGGCGACCGGCGGTCTCTCTCCATCGCCGCCGCCTCGATCGCCGCCAAGGTGACGCGCGACCGCCTGATGGCGGGGCTCGCCGCCCGCTACCCCGGCTTCGGCTGGGAAAGAAACGCGGGCTACGGAACGCCCGAGCACCGGGCGGCGCTCAGGCGCCTAGGCCTGACGCCTGAGCACCGGCGAAACTTCCGGCCGGTCGCCCGTGCGCTCCAAGAGCTGGCGGTTAGCGACGCGATCGCGCTATAGGGTTGAGGCCTGATCCTTTGAAGGCCTAAAGTGGGCCCGATCGCGTTTGCTCGGCGTGTCGAGGCCGCGATTCGATCCGCCGGGTCCTGACGCGAGCACTGGAAGGCGCCTCGACGCGGAGGATGTCTCGACCACCGGAGGAGACATGGGCGACGCGAAGCTCATTGAAGGTCTCAACCGCATGCTCACCCAAGAGTACGCCTGCGCGATCCGCTACGCGACGCACGCCGCCATCATCACTGGCCCCTACGCCCAGGTCGTCTCGGCGCGGCTCAAGGAGATCGCTGGCGACGAGGCGCGCCACGCGAAAATGCTCAGGGACCGCATCGTCGCCCTCGGCGGCGCGCCGACGATGGACGTCTCGGCCGACGATTTGAAGCCCGCCACGACCCTGGAAGACATCATCAAGGTAAACATGGCCGAAGAACACGCGGCAATCCGCGGCTACCGGGACGTCCTTAAGAGGGTGCCGAGCGACAACGTCATCTTGTTGCGAACGATCGAAGATATCATCCGCGACGAGCAGGAACACCTCGAGGAGCTTGAGGCCCTGAGACCGTAAGCGCACTGTGGCGACGGGCCGGCGCCTCTGGCCTCGCGGCCGGCCGCAAGACGGGCCTAGAGGTTTTCAAGTGCGTGACGGGCGACCTTCTTGGTGAGCGTCGGCAAGGCCTGCTCGCCGAGGCGCTCCGGCCGGCACCAGACGCCCGCCGCCCGTGCCCCCGTTCCCACCCGCGCGGCGACAACGGTAAGCGCCAACTCGAAGTGGGTGAACCCGTGGCGCACGGTCCCGGGAAGACGCCGCCAGCGAGCCCTCACCGGCGCCTCGCGGCGGGCCTCGGCCATGGTCCAGAGAGCCTCCCGCCAGGATGTCGAGGGAACCTCCATCATCCCACCCAAGAGGCCGCGCTCGGGGCGGCGACGCAGGAGGATCGCCCCATCGCCCCGGACCGTCCAGAACGCGACCCCGTGCCGCCTGGGCCTCGCCGCCTTGGCAGCCCTTCTGGGCAGGAGGTCGGCGATTCCGCGCGCACGGGCAACGCAGGTCCCGGCCCACGGACAGCGCCCGCACGCAGGCGCTTTGGGCGTGCACACGGTGGCGCCCAGGTCCATCATCGCCTGGGCGTAGTCCCCGGGCCTCTTGTCCGGCGTGAGGGCGGCGGCGAGGGCCTTGAGCCGCGGTCGGGCGGCGGGAAGCGGCGTCTCCACCCCGAAGACGCGTGCGACCACGCGTTCGACGTTCCCGTCCACCACCGTCGCTTTGCGGTCGAAGGCGATAGCGGTGATCGCCGCCGCCGTATAAGGACCGATCCCCGGCAGCGACTGGAGCGCCGCCTCAGTCTCGGGGAATCGCCCGCCATGACGGGAGCAGATGAGGCGGGCACATTCGTGCAGCCGGCGGGCCCGGGCGTAGTAGCCGAGGCCCTGCCAGGTGTGGAGGACGTCGTCGAGCGGAGCGGCGGCGAGGTCCTCGAGGTCCGGCCAACGGTCGACGAAGGCCTGGAAATAGGGGACGACCGCGGCCACGGTCGTCTGCTGGAGCATGACCTCGCTCAGCCACACGCGATAGCGATCGGGTCGCACCCGCGGCGGGGCGCGCCAGGGGAGGTCGCGGCGGTGCCGGTCGTACCAGGCCAAGAGATCCGCCGGCGAAGGACCAGATGTTGACTCGGGACCCGCGGCCATGGGATCTGGAAGGACGGATCGCCGCTCAGTCTGCCACAGCGGGAGCGGAGCCGGAACGGGGAAGACCATGACGAGGCCGCGTGCCCGCCATCGCCTGCGGGGAGTCGCTGCCGTCCTGCCGGCGGTGACGCGCAAGCTGCTCCGCGAGCGCGGTTTCACCGAACCGGGCGTCATCACGGACTGGCCGGCCATCATCGGCAAGAGCCTGGCCGAACACACCTGTCCCGAGCGGCTCAGCCGCGACGGCACATTGAGGGTGCGCGTCGCCGGCGCCCTGGCGACCGAACTCAAGCACCTGGAGCCGCAGATCGTGGAGAGGATCGCGACCTATTATGGCTATCGGGCGGTGACCCGGCTCGCCCTCGTGCAGGGACCGTTGCCGCCGTCGGGGCGGCGACGGACGAGGACGCTCCGCCCCCTGGACGAGGCGGAGGAAGAGGCCCTCGCCGCGCGCCTCGACGGTGTCTCCGACCCGGGGCTCAGGCGGGCCCTCCACGCCCTCGGGCGAGCCGTGTACGGCAGCGCGTCATCCTCGGGGCGCGGGGAGGAGGATGACACGGAGCCTGCGTCCCACACCCCTTGAGACCCTCTTCACCCGCCCCTATACTCGCCGCGGCCCGGCAGCTCAGGAAGAATCGTTGCTCACCCGCCGAGAAGCCCTCGCCTTCGCCGCGCTGGCGACAGGGGGGGCCCTTTTGCCCCGGGGTCGAGGCGTCACCGCCGCGGAGGAGTCCGAGATCGTTCTCGGCGACCCTGAGGCGCCCGTGACCATCATCGAATACTCGTCCTTCAGCTGCCCGCACTGCGCCGACTTCCACAACACAACCCTTCCGAAGCTGAAGGCCGCCTATCTTGATACGGGCAAGGTGCGGCTGATCTACCGCGACTTTCCGCTGGACCGGCCGGCCGTTCTCGCGGCGGTGATGGTCCGTTGCGCCGACCCCTCGCGGGCCGCGGGCTTCATCGAGGTCCTCTTCAGGACTCAGGAGCGCTGGACCGCCGCCACCGACCCGATCGAAGCGCTCGCGCGGATCGCCGGGCTGGGGGGCATGAGCCGGCAACGCTTCGAGGCGTGCCTCGGCGACCAAGCGCTCATCGACCGCATCCTGGCCGCGCGGCTCGAGGGGGAAAACGAATTCGGCATCAACAGGACGCCGAGCTTCATCATCAACGGCAAAAAGTACTTGGGGGCGATGTCGTTCGAGCAGTTCGAAAAAATCCTTAAGCCCCTCTTGCCCCAATCCTGACCCGGGCGAGGCCGCGTGCAGTTCTTCCGGCTCAGACTGTCCGGATTCAAGTCCTTCGTCGACCGCACCGAGCTTCTGATCGAGCCGGGCCTCACCGGCATCGTCGGGCCCAACGGTTGCGGCAAGTCCAACCTCGTCGACGCCCTCAGGTGGGTGATGGCCGAAAGCTCGGCCCGACAGATGCGCGGGACCGAAATGGACGACGTGATCTTCAGCGGGACGGCCAGCCGGCTGGCGCGCAACGTGGCCGAGGTAACGGCGTTCCTCGACAACAGCGATCGCAAGGCCCCATCCGCCTTCAACCAGTTCGACGAGATCGAGGCGTCGCGCCGGATCGAGCGGGAGAGCGGGTCCATTTACCGCGTCAACGGGCGTGAGGTACGCGCCCGAGACGTGCAGCTGCTGTTCGCCGATGCGGCAAGCGGCGCTCGCAGCCCCGCCCTGGTGAGCCAGGGACATATCGGCGACGTGATGACCGCCAAGCCGCACGACCGGCGGGCCCTGCTGGAGGAGGCCGCGGGGATCGCCGGCCTCGAGGCGCGCCGGCACGAGGCGGACCTCAGGCTCCGCGCCGCGGAAACCAATCTCGTCCGCCTCGATGACGTCATGGCCGCCCTCGAGTCCCAGCTCGTGGGGCTCAAGCGGCAGGCCCGGCAGGCCGCGCGCTACCGCAGGCTGGGCGACCACATCCGCCGCATAGAAGCCACGCTCATGATCCGGCGCTGGCGCGAAGCCCTCGACGCCGTCGCCGCGGCAGAAGCGAGCCTTAGCGAAGCCGAAAAGGGGGTGGCGGAGCTCACGGCCCAGGCCGCGCGGGCGGCGACCGACCAGGCGAAGGCGGACGAGGCCCTGCCCGGCCTGCGTGAGGCCGAAGCCGCGGTCGCCGCCGACCTCCATCGGCTCGAAGTGGCTCGGGTCGCGCTGGACGCGGAGGAAGCACGCCTGTTCGACGCCCGCCAGGAGATCGAGGCGCGCCGCGAGCAGCTCGGCGCGGACCTCGAGCGCGAGAAGGCCCTTGGGCAAGAGGCGGCGGACGCGCTGAGCGGCCTCGAGGAGGAGCGGGCCGCCCTCGTCACGGCGCAGGAAAGCGAGGACACGACCCAGCGGTCCGCCCTCCGGGCCCGCGACCAGGCCGCCGAGGCGGTCGGCAAGCTGGAGGACGCGTTCGCGGCGCTCGCCGCGCGCCGGGCCACCGACGAGGCCGAGAGGGCGGCGCTCACGCGCGAGAGCGAAGAGCTCGCGCAGCGACTTCACCAGCTTGCTGAGCGCATCGAGCAGGTGGGGACGGAACGGCGGGACCTCGACGAGGGAAAGGAGGACCCGGCCGCCCTCGAAGCCGCCGAAGCGGCCGCTAGGCTGGCCGCGGAGAGCGCCCGGCGGACGCGGGCCGAGGGCGAGGCGGCGAGGGTCCGTTGCCAGGAGGATGAGGCGGCCGCCCGGCAGGATCTCCAAGCCATCGACGCAGACCTCACCAGGCTTGAGGCGGAAGAAGGGGCGCTGGCAAAGGTGCTGGGCTCGGCCGGGGCCGGGGAATGGCCGACCGTGATCGAGGCGGTCACCGTGGAGGGGAATGTCGAGACGGCGCTCGGGGCCGCCCTCGGCGATGACCTGATGGCCTCGACCGACGAGGAGGCCCCGATTCACTGGCGGGTGCTCGACGCCAGCCCCGACCCTCCGACCCTTCCCGACGGCGCCGTGCCCCTGAGCCGCTTCGTCAAGGCGCCGCCGGCGCTCGACCGTCGGCTCGCCCAGGTCGGGGTCGTGGAGCCCGAGAAAGGCTCACGCCTCACGCGACGCCTCAAGCCCGGCCAGCGGCTCGTCAGCCGCCAGGGGCACCTATGGCGCTGGGACGGGTTCACCGCCTCGCCCGCCGCGGTTGGCGTCGTCGCTTCGCGGATCGCCCAGAGGGCGCGCGTCAAGACCCTGTACCGGGACATCGGGGACACCCGCGCGCGACGCGAGAGCGCAAGCAAGCGGCTGGAAGCGGCGCGGACGTCTCTCACCCACGCCGTCAACGCCGAAGGGGAGGCGCGCGAGGCCCAGCTCCGCACCGAGGAGGACCTCGCGGAGGCGCACGAAGCCCGCGCCGCCGCCGCCGCGCGCGAGGCCGCCCGTTCCGCCCGTCGCGCCGACCTCGCCGAGACCGCCGACCGACTCGCCGCCGAGCGCAACCAGCTCGAGGACCGGCGCGCGAGTGCAGAGGCGGCGCTGGGACCGCTCTCTCCACCCGATGCGGGGGCCGGCGACGGGGAAGCGTTGCACAAGGACCTCACTGACCGGCGGGCCGAACTCGCCGAGCGCCAACGGGTGTGCGACCGGCTTGCGGGCGAAGCGGTCGCGCGCCGCGACCGGCTCACGGCCGTCGACCGCGAACGGGCCTTCTGGCAACGCCGCGACGACGGCGCGCGGCGGCGCGTCCAGGAGCTCGGCGAACGGCGGAGCGCGGCCGAGCGCGACCTCGCCTCACTGGCCGAACAGCCAGCCCGCATCGCCGAGCGGCGGAAGGCGTTATTGAGCGAGTTCGACGAGGCCGAAGCGCGTCGCCAGCGCGCGGCGGACGACCTCGCCGAAGCGGAGTCTCGACTGGCGGAGCTCAGCCGTAGGGCCAGGGGCGCGGAGCAGGCCCTGGCCCAAGCCCGC
Organism: Alphaproteobacteria bacterium; assembly: GCA_046759785.1. Taxonomy (GTDB): domain Bacteria; phylum Pseudomonadota; class Alphaproteobacteria; order JBHICW01; family JBHICW01; genus JBHICW01. Next base: position 3,389 of record JBHICW010000004.1, on the reverse strand, counting down.
GAGGAACGGGCGCGGCTGCAAGGGGCCGCCGGGCAGACGCACCAGGCCCGCGACACGCTCGCCGCACAAATCAGGGAGAAGTTCGGTTGCGACGCTTCGGGCCTCGGTAGCCATGCCGGCCTCGACGACGACGCCCCGGCGCCCGCCGTGGATGAGCTCGAACGGCGCCTGGAGCGGCTGCTCCGGGAGCGCGACACGATGGGGCCCGTGAACCTCCGCGCCGAGGCGGAGGTCGCGGAGCTCGACGAGCAGCTCGCCGCGCTCCGTTCCGAGCGGGCGGATCTCGCGGCTGCCATCGCGCGGCTCCGCCAGGGGATCGCCGAGCTGAACCGGGAGGGCCGGGAGCGGCTCCTGGCCGCCTTCGGAACGATCGACGAACACTTCCGGGTGCTGTTTACCCGCCTGTTCGGCGGCGGCCGCGCCCATCTCAAGCTCGTCGATTCGGAGGATCCGCTCGAGGCCGGGCTCGAAATCATGGCGAGCCCGCCCGGTAAACGCCTGCAGGTCATGTCCCTGCTCTCCGGCGGCGAACAGGCGCTCACCGCCATCGCCCTGCTGTTCGCCGTGTTCCTTACCAACCCGGCGCCCCTTTGCGTGCTGGACGAGGTGGACGCACCGCTCGACGACCCGAACGTGGAACGGTTCTTAGACCTTCTGGAGGAACTCGCACGCACGCTCGCGACCCGGTTCCTGATCGTCACGCACCACCGAATCACGATGGCCCGGATGGATCGGCTGTTTGGGGTCACGATGGGCGAGCGAGGCGTCTCTCAGCTCGTCTCCGTCGATCTCGCCCGCGCCGAGGACCTCCGGGCCGCTAGCTGACGCCTTCGTAACGCCGGTTTTCCACACCGTTTCAGGACGTTAAGGGTAGGGGACGCGGCCTTGACACGGTACGGAGCAACTCCTTATCGTGCCGCGGTTTTTTCGTGGGTCCGGATCGCCGACGGGCTTATGGGCGCGCGGCCGGGTTAGAGATGGCCAAGCAGGAACCACAGCCTTCGCTGCCGGACCTCGATGCCCGGCTCAAGAAAGCGCGCGCCGCGCAAAGGGGCCTCGGCGGAATGGACGGTCGGGCCAAGCCCAGGAGCGTCGGGTTCGCCCTCCAGGCAGGGATCGAACTGGTGGGAACGCTCGCTGTGGCGGTCGTCATCGGGTACCTGCTGGACGCCTGGCTCGGAACCCAGCCGTGGCTTCTGGTCGTCTTCTTCTTCCTCGGGGCGGGGGCCGGCGGCCTCAACGTTTACCGCCTGAGCCAAAAGATCGAAGCGGCCCAGGCCGAGGCCGAGGCGCCGGACCAGACGTCCGAAAGGGGACCGAAGGCGTAAGCGACGGGGAGAACAAGCAGGGACGTGGCGGCCGAACAAGCGCATAGCCCCCTGGGCCAGTTCGAGATCCATACCCTGGCGCCGATCCGACTTGGCGGGATCGACGTCTCGTTCACCAACTCGGCCCTGTTCATGGTGGTCGCCGTTCTCGCCGTGACGCTGTTCCTCACCCTCGGCATGCGCAGGCGCGCCATGGTTCCGAGCCGCTGGCAGTCGCTGGCGGAACTCTCGTATGAGTTCGTCGCCAACATGGTGCGCGACAATGTCGGCACCGAGGGCCGCCGGTACTTTCCGTTCATCTTCACCCTGTTCATGTTCATCCTGTTCGCCAACGGGCTTGGCCTCATCCCTTACAGCTTCACGGTGACGAGCCACATCATTGTAACCTTCGGCCTCGCCGTCGTGGTGTTCGTCGGCGTGACCATCATCGGGATGGTGAAGCACGGGCTCAGATGGTTCACCTTCTTCATGCCGACGGGCGTGCCTCTGTACATGGCGCCGCTTCTCGTACCGTTGGAGGTCATGTCCTACATGGCGCGGCCGGTCACCTTGGCGCTTAGACTGTTCGCTAACATGATGGCCGGGCACACCATGTTGGAGGTGTTCGCCGGCTTCGTCGTCGCCCTGGGGCTCGCCGCCGGCGTCGCCCCGCTGGCCGTGGACGTGGCGCTCTACGGACTCGAGGTGGTCGTGGCCGGGCTGCAGGCCTACGTTTTCACGATCCTCGCCTGCCTCTACCTCAGCGACGCGGTCCACCTGCACTGAGAGGGGGCAATGTCTCGGCCATCCGTCATCGTGCGCTCTTGAGAAAGGAAAGAGGATCATGGAAGTAGACGCTGCGAAACTCGTCGGAGCGGGGCTCGCCACCATTGGAGTGCTCGGTGCCGGAATCGGTATCGGCCAGATCTTCGCGTCCTTCATCTCGGCGGTGGGGCGCAACCCGGCCGCGAGGCCCGCGGTGTTTCCGTTCACCATGCTGGGCTTCGCCCTCGTGGAGGCGGTGGCCCTCTACGCCCTCTTGATCGCGTTCCTGATCCTCTTCGGCTGAGCCTCGAGGGCCTCGCGTTCCTTTCCCGGCCACCGGCGATGCCACAGCTCGACACCGCCACCTTCGCACCGCAGATCGTCTGGCTGGCGATCACCTTCATCGCGCTCTATGTGGTGCTCGCCGTCGTCGTCCTGCCCCGCATAGGCGACGTCCTGGCAATCCGCCAGGACAAGATCGCCCACGACCTTGAGTCGGCCGAATCGCTGAAGGCGGACGCGGAGACGGCGATGGCGGCCTACGAATCGACGCTGGCCGAGGCGCGCGACAAGGCGCACGGGCTCTTGACCGAGGCCGCCGAGAAGCTGAACGCCGAGGCGGCGGCCCGGCGCCAGGATCTGGGCGCCAAGCTTGCCGAGGAAGGCCGCGCGGCCGAGGCCGAGATCGCCACGGTCCAGAAGGCGGCATCGAAAAACGTGCGGGCCATCGCGGGCGAGACCGCGCGGGCGGCCGTCAAGCTGCTGATCGGCGTCGCGGTGGACGACAAAACGCTGAAGCGCGCCCTCAGGGCCGCCAAAAGGGAGAGCGGATGACGGTCAACGAAGAGTTCTGGGTGGCGGTCGCGTTCGTGGTGTTCGTCGCCGCCCTCTTTAGGCCCGTAGGCCGAATGATCACGGCGATGCTCGACAAACGCGCGGCGCGGATCAAGGAGGAGCTCGACGAGGCGGTGCGCTTGCGAGAGGAGGCGCAGGCGCTGTTGGCGAGCTACCAGCGCAAGCAGCGCGGCGCGCTCAAGGAGGCGGAAGAGATCCTGGCCCGCGCCCGCGAGGAGGCCGAGCGCCAGGCCACCCGGGCGCGCGAAGAGCTCGAGGCCGAGCTTACCCGCCGCCGGGCGCAGGCCATGGACAGGATCGCCCGTGCCGAGGCGGAGGCGGTCCAGGAGGTCCGCGAGCTCGCCGCGGATCTCGCGCTCAAGGCCACGCGCCGGCTCATTGCCGAGAAGATGGACGCAAAGCGCGAGGCGGAGCTCATCGACGAGGCGATCGCCGAGATCGGCAAGAAGCTCCACTAAGCCC
>JBHICW010000003.1:0-35532 GCA_046759785.1 Alphaproteobacteria bacterium | reverse complement strand
CAGTCTGGCCTGCCACCGCCACCCAGCGAATTAGCACCAGTGTCCTGAGCCGCACCCGGCCCCGGGCGGCGGGCCTCGTCGCCCGGCCGCGGTGCCCCGCCTCGGTCGGTGCGCTCGCCTCGAAAGCCATGGTGCCGATCCGTGCCCGTTCCTTGGCCGCCGTCGCTCTTACCATAAATGATGGGGCGTGTAGGCGCCAGACGCGCGCCCCAAAGCCCCCGCCCGACCGATGCGTCTGGCCTTGGCCCAGAAGCGAAAGCGATCGGGCATCTGGCCCGGCCGTTCCGCGAGGTGCTGGCGCCGAAGGCCGCTCCCAACGCCTCCGGCGAGCGCCCCGTAGGAGAGTTGATCGACGCGGTGCTCATCTCCGCCTCAGAACGCTGGTGCGATGCGGGATAGTCCCGTTCGAGGTCCATCAGTCGAAGGTCATAAAAGAGGATCTCGACAAGGACCTGCGGCGATTTGCCGCATATGGCTGCATTGTTAAAGGCCTAACGCAAAGAGTATATAAGAATATAAAGAGGACGCGGTGGCGACAGACCGACGTTCGACAGTGGTCGCGTCGGCGAGGGGGATCTGTGCGTTTCACCAGCTGGTTAGCGGCGTTGGGTGGAGGTGTAGTGTCTACGCCCGAGCCGCCGTCGGGGCCGCTCGGCGGAACCGCCAACGACCCGTTCAAAACTATCGGCCCGCCCCCTATTTTGAAGAGAACAAAAGAACATTCTTCATTCATGCTCGCCACGCATGACTTTTGTCTGGCATTTGGCTCCAGGTAATTATAGTTTTCATTGAAATGGCGACGGGCTAAGAGGTAAACGTTATGAAGAGTACAGGCCCCAGCGGTCTCTCGACTGCAAGTTTCGCGACCAAGATAGGCTTCTCTGTCCTGGGGCTCTTGCTCGTCGCGGCGCTCTTCGTGGTCCTTTCGCCGGTCCTGACAGACTCCCGCACAGAGGTGGTCGCCCCAACTCCGCCAGGGCCGACATCGCCTGCGGCTTTCTCGGGTCGTGTGGTGAGCGCCGCGGACATTCCTGTTGCCGAAGCAACGGTCTATCTTATTCCAACAGCAGCTATTGATATGACACCAATTACAGCAGGCGCCGTTTATTATCCACCATACCCAGCGGAAGCTTATGACGAACCGTTGGAAGATGCTATCCGAGCGAAAGGAACAGAATTTCGAAAAGCCGTGACGGGCTCTAATGGTGGGTTCAGCATTCCAGACCTGCCTGATGGAACGTTCTTTATTCATGTGACGCCGGATGTGCGAGATCGGGAACACCTGCCCGGAGGGAACAAGAGCAGACAAGTCTATTCGGCTGAGCAGCTACGCGGTACGTCGATGACCATTAAGGTGTCAAGCAGTCCATCTCCAGACGCAATTTTTGTCGGCAGCACCACCTGTCTTGCATGCCACTGGAAGTTTGAAACCTGGAAACAAACCGGTCACAAGCTTTCATGGACGCCGCCAGGTGCACCAGGGCCGATGCAAGACCACTCGAGATTCCCAGATTTCTTCAGATCGCTTGCAAGTTTTAAGGAGGTAGACGATTACGCGAAAGGGACGCGCCTCGAACTGGGGGACCGCGATCCGAAGAGGAAATCTGACAAGTTCAAGATAAGGGAAGTCGACGATCCTCGGTTGCCGATAGAGACGGTATACGGCTATGTGTATCTGTGGAAGAGTAGGGACGACGGCAAGTATTATATTACGATCGTCAACAGACTCAATCCGAAGGACCCCAATAGCCCTAGCCACTTGGAGATGAAACTGTTGTATGGCGGGGCGGTTCACCGGCAGAGGTTCATTGTCGCTGTTCCGCAGAACCTGGGGAACCGGCAGGGTTGGTACATAATTTTTCAATTTAACCCGGACGGGCGTGACGACAGATTGAATCGAGAACGGCGAGTCTGGCGGGACTATAAGTTCTCTCTCTGGTGGGACGCCGGCAAGGACGGTAAATACGGGAATGGGGACGATGTGATTAAAGCCCCACCGATTAACAAAAATACGATCCAGGCCATGTGCGCTGGCTGTCACATAACAGGCCATGAACGATACAAGGATCCGACCACAGGCCAGTTGCTAGTGCGCGCTGTGAATGACGCCGGCGGCTCCTTGAATATAGACGACGACCCGCAGGTGGACGAGATAAATATCGGCTGCGAGCAATGCCATGGTCCTGGTTCGGAGCATGTAGCAGAAGGAGGGTATCCCCGCTATATCGTTAATCCGAAGCATCTTTCCTCGGAGCGATCCAGCGTGGTCTGCGGAAGGTGCCACGACAGACGGCAAGGGGTCGGCGGAAAAGTCGCAGGTTATACACAAGCCATCAATAAGAAGGGCGAGATGATGAAGCCTGGAGGAAGCCGCCACACTATGATTACCGAGTACACCGATCCGAAAAAGAAGGGTCCTAAGCCCCACAAGGAAATATGGGACGACGACATCCACTCGAAGAAGCCTCACCAGCAGTATCCTGATTTCTATAAGTCGAAAAAGTACAGGAACGACCGGCTGCTGGTTACCTGCACCGACTGCCATGACCTCCACGGTGGAACACCCTACCGACGCTCGCTCATTCACGACCCCGATGACGTCACCTCCCCCCTGTGCCAGAGGTGCCACACTAGACACTTGCTTCCTCACATGGAAGCGAAGCTCGGCGCCAAAATGAAGGGTGAAGCGATAACACGCTGCATAGATTGTCATATGCCGGGGACGTCGATCGCTGGCGGGGACGCAGGGGCTTATGGAAGATTCATCAATACGCCTCCGTATCAAGATGCGAAAGAGGAGGAGGAGAACGCATACTGGGAAGGCCACATAAACTCGCATGTGTTTGATGTGCCTTTCAAGACGAACGTCGGCGTCAAGGGGGTGAAGCCGGGCAAGGCGATGCCGATTCCGTATACCAACTCCTGCGGCGTGTGTCACATTGTGAAGGAATTGCCATATAAATGACGTACATCTTTTTTTAGACGCAAGTATATCTCGAGGGCCAGCGATCAAACCGGCGGCCGCTAGATGAGTGGCGCCGAGGCCCCCGCCCGGGCGACGGATCGAGCACGCGGCCGAGAGGGCCCCGGTCGCCGACGACCTTCTCACGTCGGTCGGCGGTGGCGCCGGTGCGGTTCCCGCGACGCCCTACGCCTGCGCTGTGAGGCGCCGCCGGCGACGGGTCCGGGCGTCGGTCCTGTGGACCGTCGCGCATCGGCCGAGGACGAGCCCCGCCCATCGAAGGTCATCAAAGAAAATCGACGCAGGGTCTGCGACAATTTGCCGCACGTCCCTGCATTGTAAGACCTAAGCTAAGGGTATATGTAAGGCTCAGTGAAGTGTATGTAAGGGAAGACGAGCGACGCGCCGATGAGCAGAGAACCCATGAGTCGGCGAAAGAAAGAAGAAGATGAAGAGGAACCGACATGTGGGTCGATAAACAGTGAAAAACTCGGCTGGTGCAGCCTCGTGTTTACACTGCTTCTTGTCTTTAGTGAAGCAGCCGGGCCGTGAAAGCGGCGAAGGAGTTGGTCGCCATGACGGGCGAGATTGACGGACGACATCTGACCACGCGACGCGGCTTCATCACCGTCGCCGGCTTCGGTGTCGTCGGCCTCTACGGCCTCTGGGCCGCGTACGGGGCGGCGCCGACGAGCCTGGCCTTCCTCGCCGGGGAGGGCGCGGAGCCCATGGAAGGCATGGGGCACGGCCACGAGGGCGGCGGCATGTCCCCAGAGGAGTTCGAGCGCCTCACGGACGCCTTCATCGAGCACAACATGCTCCCCGACGGCAGCGTAAGGCCGGCCCGTATGCACCGCGAGGAGGAGGAAAAGCCCCACGAGGGCGAGGAACACGCCCACGCAGGCGAGGAACAGGCCCGCGTCGAGGTGGCGCTACCCGACGTCTATGTGCGCTGCCTCCGCTTCGGCTATGAACCTGCCGTGTTGCGTCTTGAGAGGGAGGTTCCCTACCGCTTTCGGATCATGGCTGTCGACGTGTCCCACGGCGCCGCGATTCAGCTGGGCCCGGCCAGCCGGATGATCCGTTGCCCTCGGAACAGGCTTGTCGAGCAACGGCTCCGATTTCTCGAGGCTGGGACATATCACGTCTATTGCGCGGTTTACTGCGGCGAGGGCCACGACTGGATGACGGGTCACATCATCGTCACCTGACCCGCCGCCGAGGGAGACTGGGCCGATGGCGAACTCGGACGTCGTCGCACGCTTGCGGGCCTTGCCCACGGCGGACAAGCGGCTGCTCAAGGCCTTCCTTGGAATTGCCTTGCTTTGTCTGGGCCTCGGCCTCATTTACGGCACCCTCACCGCCTTCGCGCGCGCCGGGTTCCTCGACCTAGAGGAGCCGATCCCCTACCGCTTGCTCTCGCTCCACGGCGTGACGATCTTCTTCTACTGGCTGTACTTCGCGCAGGCCGCCCTGGTGCTCACGCTCGTCGCCGTCTACACCGAGGGGGTCGAGCAAGTCGCTTGGCGCCCCATCGCCTGGTGGGGCTTCGCCCTGATGACGGCGGGTCTCGTTCTCAACCAGACAATGCCCGTCCTCGGCCTTGCGGTGCTCTATGACGCTCAGCCGGAGCTCGTCAATGCGGAAGGGCCGAAAGCGGTCCTGTTTTACGCCGGGTACAGCCTTCTTGGGCTAGGCCTGCTCCTGGTGGCCGTCGCGGGCATCTGGACGGCCCTGAAGCCGCGATTCGAGGGCAAGATCGCAAGCTGGTCCCCGGTCACGTTCGCGGCCGTCGCGTGGGCCGGGCTGCTCGTCGTCAGCGCGCTTGCAGCGCTTAACCTGTTCCTGCCTGCTATGCGGTGGGCCCTCGGCCTCTCGCCGATGCCTGCCGAGTACACCATGGGCTGGCACGTGCTGTTCCACAACGTCCACTACCTGCCGCTCATGGCCGCGGTCGTCCTGTGGTACGTGCTGGTGGAGGTCATGACGGGGGTCAAGTCGATCTTCGGTGAGCGCTTTTCCAAGATCGTCTTCTCCCTCTACCTCATCTTCGTGCCGCCGACCTCCCTGTACCACATGTTCCTCGAGCCGAACCTGCCGGACGTCGTGCGCGTGACGGGGTCGCTTTTGTCCCTGTTCATCGGCGTGCCGACGGTCCTCGTCTTCCTGATCGTCGTCGTTTCGCTCGAGGTGCACGCGCGGGCGAGCGGAGGGCGCGGACTGTTCGGCTGGTTGAAGCTCCTGCCGTGGGGCAACCCGGCGATGGCCGCAGTCGGCATGGCCGTGGTGAACCTCGCGCTCGGCGGCGCCCTCTCCTTCGTTCTGATCCAGGAAAGGCTCGCGCCCCTGTTGAGCGACACGTTCTTCGTACCCGGCTACTTTCACTTCCTCACCCTGGGCACGGTGACGCTGACCTTCGTCGCGGCCATGTTCTACGTTCTGCCGGCGCTGGCCGAGCGACCACTCTGGCGGCCGCAGCTCCTGGCCCGGATGCCCTACGTCATCACCTTTGGCCTTCTCGTCTTCGGCGCCGCCGGGGTGACGGCCGGCTACATGGGCGTGCCCCGCCGCATGATCTATGTCACGTTCGAAGGCGACGCGCCCGCCGTCTGGGGCACGCTCATGACCGTGGTCGGCGTCGGCGCGGTCTTCATGGCCATTGGCCTTGCCGTCTATGTGCTTGGCCTCGTCCGCACGCTGCTTGGCCGTCCTGCGCCTGAGGCCCTCGAGGCGGGCTGGCCTCCTGTCGTCGCCTGGAGTGACGTCACCATCGGCCGGCAGCGAGCGTGGCTGGGGGCGCTTTCCGTCCTGGTGCTCGTCGGCGCGATGTACGCCTTTAGCGCGCTGGCCTTCGAGCTCATGGAAAGCCTGCCGCTCGGTGTCACCGGCGGCGGCGTCCTTCACTAGGCTGACGCGAGGGCTAATCGCCATGGAGCGTTTCGAGTTCTGGCTCATCGCCGCGATCGCGGTCATTTGGCTGGCGCTCGCCGCCCTCTACCTGACGGTGCCGGCTCTGTACATGCCGAGCGGCGCCCGGGTTTGGGGGCTCGGCGGGCTCTTCTTCCTGGCTCTGGCCACCCTCATCGGGTTTGCCGACGCCTGGGGGCGCAGGCGTGCCCGCTAGGACCGGCGGCTAGCCGCCACCGGGTCGGCGACGGGGCGTCCTCGTGCGCAAGGATGGGGCGATGGTTCGCACCTTGAGGCGGCGCGACGGGCGCCGCACCCGGGAGCAGGGACAGGCCAGCGAGGCCGAGAGGCATCAAAGGGAGTTGGTGAAGATGACAAGTGGCAGGGAGGCTCTGTCGGCCGTCTCGGAACGGCTGCAGCGGGTGGAGAGGCAAAACCGGAACCTCAAGCGGGGGATCGCCGCGGTCGCGCTCCTGGCGCTCGCAAGCATGGTCGTTTCCGCAGGGCAGACGTCCCCGGGAAGCCCTGTGATCGAGGCCGAGCGGTTCGACCTCGTGAATGAGAGCGGACAAGTCTTGGCCAGCCTGCGCCTGTTCGACGGGCCAGGTCTGTGGCTCTACGATAACGAGGGAAGAGGACGCGCCAGACTGGCCCTGGCCCACACCCAAGAGCCGTTTCTGGTCTTTTTCGACGCGAACGGAAAGGTACGCGCCGCGTTGAGCGCTGTACCCAACGATGAGCCGTATCTGGGGCTTTACGACGGGGACGAGAACGTCATTTGGTCCGCGCCTCGCGTGACCCCGACGGAGCGACGGACGACCCACCTACCTTAGGCTCACGCGATCGGAAATGGCGAGTAGTCGGACCGCCTTCAAATACCGGGCGATCGTCCCGCCTACGACTAGATTTGCCGGTCCGGCAACCTTGGCCTCGGAGACCTAAACCACGGTGTCGCCGGGCGCGTCGCAGAGGCTAAAAATCGCAGAGTCCTACCATCCTACCCGACCCCATTTCACTGCAGTAGGCCGCGCCTCCCGCGCACCCCTTCGCCCGCACACCGCCTTCAGCAAGGCGGGCCTCGCCTTCCCCAGGTGGGCCACATGTCGTCTCGACGATGGCGAGCACGTCGCGCGCGTTCCAAACGCAACACCTTGTTCTTCAAAACCTCGGTCGTAGTGGGGGGTCCAGGATGGCACAAATTACGACCAAGAGAGCTCTTCCACTGGCAAAGCGAGTTCTTCCGTTAGCTTCCTTGCTTCTCGGTCTCGCTGGTTTCATCCCGCCAACTTACCCACAGCAGACCGACATGTACGCCTCGACGCAGGCAAAAGGCGGCGGAATGCCTGAAATGGCCATGGGGCAGATGGGGCATGGAAGCCGCCCGGACATGGCCCCGCCGGTCGATGTCATGGGGGGACACAACCCCATGCAGGGGACGTGGATGCTGTCCTACCAAGGCATGCGCATGGACATGGGAGGCAATCGCAGAGGCACAAGCCGGGTAAGCATTTCTGATGTCCTGAACGATTTCATGGTCGCCCCTAGAGAGATGACCATGGACATGCACATGGTTGGCGTGATGTACGGGATAACCGATGACTTCGGCGTGATGGCGATGGTGCCCTACCTTCGTAAGAAAATGAGTCACGTTAACAGGGTCGGGGTAGATTTCACGACAAAGTCTGAAGGTGTTGGTGATGTGCAAGTTTCCGGCTCCTTTCGCCTTCGGGCCGGGGGAGGTCATGGTGTGCGGCTGAGCGCCGGCCTAAGTCTTCCCTCGGGTTCAATCGACGAGAAGGACGATACGCCTTCGGGAGCGAACCAGCAGCTGCCCTACCCAATGCAGCTCGGCTCCGGAACCTATGACTTCCTCCCGGGGGTGACCTACACCGGGCGGTCGGATGACTACTCCTGGGGTGGTCAGCTGGGCGCGACGGTGCGCTTCGGCAAAAATGATAACGGTTACAGGTGGGGAAACATCTACCGACTGACGTTGTGGGCGGCGCGGAGATGGACGAATTGGCTCAGCTCGTCGCTTCGAGTCGGTGGTGAAACGGAAGCGAACATCCGTGGGGCGGATCCGAGCCTGAATCCGGCCATGGTGCCCACGGCGGATCCGAATCTGCGAGGCGGCGAGCGCATTGAGCTTGGCCTTGGCATCAACCTGCTTGCGCCATCAGGCGCGCTCAAAGGCCATCGCCTTGCCATCGAGTTCGGACTTCCCGTCTACCAGAACCTTGATGGGCCTCAACTTGAGCGGGACTGGACGGCAACCATCGGATGGCGGAAGGCGTTCTAGCTCGACGGCGAAGGAAGAGGACGCGCCAGACTGGCCCTGGCCCACACCCAAGAGCCGTTTCTGGTCTTTTTCGACGCGAACGGAAAGGTACGCGCCGCGTTGAGCGCTGTACCCAACGATGAGCCGTATCTGGGACTTTACGACGGGGACGAGAACGTCATTTGGTCCGCGCCTCGCGTGACCCCGATGGAGCGACGGACGACCCGCCTACCTTAGGCTCTCGCGATCAGAGATGTGGGCGCCCGGTCCAATCGGGTAGCAGGCGTGGTTACCCCCGCCGTCCTCCCACACCACCGTGCGTTCCGCTCCGCACACGGCGGTTCATGAAGCGCGTCGAAGGCGGTGCGGCTGGTCGACGAGGAAGACCAGCCCAAGTTGCGGGACGAAGGACGTGGGGAAGGCGGCGTGCATGCGGGAGGCCCGTGCGTTCCACCGGCGGCCGCGTCCGCTGTGCGCGGACGCCATGCCCGCGCTTCGTCCCGCCTCGTTTTTGATGCTTTGAGCAGCAACGCGCTCCCGGCCCCGGTAGCGTCCGAGCTAACGGGTCGGCGGCTTCCAGCGTAGTTCGCGTGAGCTTCATTCCGAGATCACGGTCTGTGTCGGGCCGTGTCGCCCCGGAAGGCTCGCAGGAAAGACAGACGACGGCCGGTGACAAGCGGGCGGCGGCATGTCCCCTTCCAAAAGACCCTGCGGCCGGCCTTCGGATCGTTATTTTGATGCCTGCATGTTGTCTGTTTGATGAATTTATTGACGTTGTCGGCGGGCGCACCTAAATACCGTGTAGACTAGACGGGGAAATTTCCGCTCGCCCGTCGGTGGTCCTTTTTCGCGGGGCAGTGGCGCCCGCGACGGGCCGCCTGGCTCGGCGGGCAGAGTCGGAGCCATGTGCCTGCGGCAAGGTCCTCTGCCGCGGGGACCCAGCGTTTCCAGGGAGAGACTTCCTTTGGGGGGGACGGCAGTGATCGTCGGCGGGCTGCCGGCGTCCGGGCAGCTTTTTGGCTGCTGCAGGACATCGAGCGTGCGTTTTCTTCGGCCCGCGAGACGGCTTGAGCGTCTTTGACGGAGGGAGGGAATGAGCGTGCAAGACCGATACATTCCGCGTCGGCTGGGCCCGTTGTTGGCGGCCGTGTTGGTAGGCGTCCTGCTGACGGCGTCGGCGGCCGCCCACGAGGAGAAGAGTAAGGACCAGGCGGTCGAAAAGACGACGTCGAGTCGTCACGAGGAGGCCCTGCCGCGGCGCCAACCCTGGAGGCTTCTCATGCCCCGCATGGATTCGGCGCGGGGAAGGAAGCTGTTCGCTGCCAAGGGCTGCGTGATCTGCCACGCGGTCAACGGCGTCGGCGGCCACGATGCCCCTCCGCTCGACGCGCACACGATGGGGCCCATGATGAACCCCTTCGAGTTCGCCGCAAAGATGTGGCGCGGGGCGGCGGCTATGATCGTTCTCCAGGAGGAGGCCATGGGCGTGCAGATCTTGTTCACCGGCGACGAGCTGGCCGACATCATCGCGTTTGCTCACGACGACGAGGAGCAGCATAAGTTTTCCGAGGCGGACATCCCGCCGCAAATTATGCCGCTCATACACCACACCCACGGGGAGCCGGGGGGTGCCACCGCCCACGGCGACGAGCTGGGGCACATGCGCGGTCCCGAGGCCGGCGCGCAAGCGGACTGAGCCGGCGCCGCCGCCAAGGGCCTGTCCTTGCAAGCGTCTCGCGCGGCGGATGAAGCCGACCCCAGCGGAAAAGGGGCCGCGGCCCCTCCGGGGGCTTGCGGTTTGCGCCCAAAGAGGGCATGAGTGAAGGGTCGATCGGCAACGAGAGACGGCGATGGCCGCAACGGCGATAAAAGACGGTAAAGGCGAGGGGCCCGAGGGGCCGCCGCGGCGGGACTTTCTGTACCTCGCCACCGGCGCGGTGGCGGCGGTGGGCACGGCCGTCACCGTCTGGCCGCTCATCGACAGCATGAACCCCAGCGCCGACGTCCTGGCGCTGGCCGCGATCGAGATCGACCTCGAGCCCGTCGCGGTGGGCCAGAGCATCACCGTCGCCTGGCGTGGCCAGCCCGTCTTCGTGCGCCACCGGACGCCGGAGGAGATCGCCGCGGCGCGGGCCGACGACAGCGCCGACTTGAAGGATCCGGAACCCGACGCGGCGCGGACACAGCGCGAGGAATGGCTCGTCCTGGTCGGCATCTGTACCCATTTGGGCTGCGTGCCCCTGGGCCAGAACGCCGCCGACCCCAGGGGCGAGTGGGGCGGTTGGTTCTGCCCCTGCCACGGCTCCCACTACGACACCTCCGGCCGCATCCGCAAGGGGCCGGCCCCGACGAACCTGCCGGTCCCGCCGTACACCTTCCTCGACGACAACCTGGTGCGGATCGGCTGAGCCACGAGGGCGGCGACGGCCGAACGGCGCCCACGGCGCGGTCGGCTCTCGGTTCTCACCGGCTTGTTCGGTTCCACGAGGTAGCGGCGGCGGGCATCTGCCACGGGCGGAGGCTCAAATTGGGGCACTTTCGGTCCTTCCTCACCGCCAGCACTCGCGCCAAGGGGTGGGGGAGGGGCCGCCGAAGAACCCTATTTGGGATCAGTCAGCCGGCGGCGAATAGGCGGCTTAGGAACGCGCAGGCCTGGGCGTAGATGCCCGGGCGCTCGCTCTCCCGCGGGCCGGCGACGTTGACCGTCTCGAGCCCATGGCCCTCGATCCACGCACGGACGCCCTCGACGTTGCCGTCATCGGCGAGATCCACTACGAGGAAGGGCTTGTGGAGTTGGGCCGCGACTCTGACGGTGAGGGCCGTCCCGCCGATCGGAGGACCCCGGGTCAGGATCAGGGTGCCGTCGGAATCGCGGACGTTCCAGGTGGTGCGTTGGGCATAGCCCCGGGCGGGGGTCTCGTGGAGTAGGTAGACCGGGTCGATCGGTCCGTCCTCCGCTCGTCGGTCCCGGGGGCACCAGCCACCGCGGTCGAGCCCCGCTTGCGCCGCCGCGTCGAGGGCCGCGCGATCGACGCCGGTCTGGCCGCCGGAAACGATCTTCCGGATCACGAGCGGAACTTGCCGGATCTCTGCGCCGAAAGGAAGGCGCACCGGCCCACATGATCACACGACGACCGTCGTGCGCCGCCGCCCCGAGGCCATTGGGGACAATCGGGGCGCTGGCCCCGGACCCGTCCGACGCAAGGGTCGAGCCCCTGGCGTCCCGCCCGGCGCCGGCCGAAAAAGGCTTCTGTGAACGGCCCGCCCCGCGGGCGAGCGCCTACTCCCTCGCCTTGAGCTGCGCCGCCAGCCCCTGCGCCACTGCCACGTCGTCCGGCGTGAGCTGCCGGGCGAGGATCTCGAGGTTTTGCACCGCCCCGGGGTAGCCCTTGTCCGCGGCGACGCTCAACCAGGCAAAGGCCATCACCGAATCCTGCGGCACACCCTGGCCGCGGGCGTACATGAGGCCGGCGTTGTACTGCGCCTGAGCGATGCCCTGGTAGGCCGCCTTGCGGGTCCAGGCCATGGCCTGTTCGTAGTCCCGCGCCACGCCCACACCGCGAAAGTACATCCAGCCAAGGAGCGCCTGCGCCATGGTCAGGCCGGATTCGGCGGCCTTGCCGAGCCACGCCGCGGCTGCGATGTAGCTCTGCGGGATGGGGTCGCCGTCGGCAGAGGTGCCGTTGTAGTAAAGGAAGCCGAGGTTGAACTGGGCGAGGGTGTGCCCCTGATCGGCCGCCTTGCGGTACCACTCCGCTGCCTTGCGGTAGTTGCGTGCCACGCCCTGGCCGTGGTCACGCATGACGCCCACAAGGTACTGAGCCTCGGCGTCCCCCTGCTTCGCCAGCGGCAAGAGCTCCTTGAGCGCCGTGCCGTAGTTCCCGGCCAGATAGGCCTGCTGACCCGCCGCGATGTCCGCATAGGCGGGCAACGCCAGAGCCATGCTCGCCAGAGCGCCGAGTAGGAAGCGTTTCATGGTGGTTCCTCCCTCGCTAGACTGAATTCATGAACGAAGCCGCGCCATTCCGCCGGTCGTCGCCGGTGCCCTCGCGTCGGTTTCGCCGCGGCGGGGTGACCAGGGCTTCCCGACGGTACGGTGGATGCGGCTGGAGACCGCAGCCGTCTCATGGGAGCGGCCCGGTCGGGCCGGGGCGGCACGCGGTCAAAGGAACGTCACCGCCAGCCCGATCAGGACCACCGCCGCGCCGATCGCGCCGCCCACGACCAACCGCTTGAAGTTGGTCCACATCCTTACGTGCCGCTCGATGTCCGCGCTTGACCTCTCGCTCACGTCCTCTCCTTGGCTTACGTCAAAGCCGTGCGCCTGCCTCCTCCCGACCCTGCCTTGGGCCGGTGCCGCCCGGACGGCGGCAGGGTCCGAACACCCATCCCTAGCCTATCATACATATGAGGGTCTTGCCCGAAGACATATGAGGGTCTTGCCAGAGAACCAGCGCGGCGCCTTCGGGCTCCGGCGGCGCGGTGTCGGCCGCGGGGCGGCGGCAAGGCGTTTGCCTAATTCTCCGGGTGCCAGCGGTCGGCCAGAAGCTGTGCGACTCGGCGCTGGTGCGGGGTCATAAACGGAAAGATCGCCTCGCGGCCATACATTGCCTGCCGGTCCATGCGCTTGGCGGCAAGGGTCCACCAGAAGAAGGCGCGGACGTAGTCCTTCGGCACTCCGCGTCCATGGGCGTAAAGGTAGCCGAGGACGGATTGGGCGCGCGCGTAGCCGCGGCGTGCGGCCTTTTTGATCCACCGGGCCGCGGCCCCATCGTCCTGAGGCACGCCCAGGCCGAACCGGTACAGCGTGCCTAGGTTGTTCTGGGCGCGCGCGAGGCCCTGGGCGGCGGCCATGCGGTACCAGCGGGCCGCTTCCGCGTAGTCCTGGGCCACCCCGAACCCGCGCACGTGCATGACGCCGAGGAGGTTCTGGGCCGCCGCGTCGCCGGCCTCGGCCAGGGGACGGAGCTCCGTGAGCGCCCCGGCGAAGTCCCCGCGCTCGAGCGCCTTGTTGCCTTCTTCGAGGCCTCCCCTCGCGGCCGACGAGGCCAGGCTCACCACGACGATGGCAAGAACGAGGGCCCTCATCCCCAGCCTCCTTTCCTTGGCTTGCCAACCTAACCGATCGTCGAAGGTCGGGCCAGGGGCGGGATGGGCGTCCGTCGCTCCGCCGCGGGGACGGCCGAGCCCGGACGGAGTCGGGAGCGAACCTCCGCTCGTCGCCGGAGTCGGAAGGCGGCCGCGCCGGGCGGCCGGGGGCGCCGTCAGCGTCTTTGGCGCTGGGCGCGCTCCTGGTGTAGGCTCGGCGGAAGCCGGAGGCATGGCCGAAAGAGGGGCGGATGAGTCGTTGGCATCGGTGGATCGGCACCGTCGTCGTCGCGGTGCTGCTGGCCGCGGGGGTGCCGGCTCGGGCCCAGGAGGGGGCGGGAGGTGCGGCGGCGTTGGCGGGCGTCGAGGAACTCGAGACGCTCGTCGAAACGCTGGAGGACCCGGCGGCGCGGGAGCAGCTGGTCGGAGAGCTTCGCACCCTTATTGCGGCGCGCCAGGCCGTCGAGCAGGAGGCCCCGGCGAGCCCAGGCGCCGCGTTCCTGCAAGACCTGTCCGAGCGGCTGTCCACCTTCGGGCAGCAACTGGCGGGGCTGGTCGAGAAGGCCGGCGACGTTTCGCGCATCCCTGCTTGGCTCGGCGACCAAGCGCGCGACCCCGATCGCCGCGCCCTGTGGCTCGAGGTGGTCCGCCAACTCGCGTGGGTCGTCATTGTCGGGGGCGTCGTCGGGTGGGCGACCGGTCGCTTCCTCGCCCGGCCGCGTCAGGCCCTGGTGCGCCGCGAGGCGATAGGGTTCTGGCTGCGGATTCCCGTGGTCGCGGCGCGCACCTTCCTTGACGTCCTCCCCCTCGCCGCCTTCGCCGCCACGGCCTATGCAACGCTCGCGATCGTCCAGCCGAGCGAGCAGGTTCGGCTGGTGGCCCTGGCGGTGATCAACGCGGTCGTGGTGGCGCGAGGAGCGCTGATCGCGTTCCGGCTCGTTTTCACCCCTCTCGCACCCAACCTCCGCCTGCTTTCGCTTAAGGACGAGACCTCGGCCTACCTCTTCGTGTGGGTCCGCCGCCTGGTGAACGTCACCGTGTACGGCTACTTCACCGCCGAGGCGGCTCTCGCTCTGGGCGCGTCGCCGGTGGCGTCGAGCGCGCTCCTCAAGCTCGTCGGCCTCACCGTGGCGGCCATGCTGTTCGTCCTGGTTCTTCAGAACCGCGGAACGGTGGCGGCGTCGATCCGGGGAGCAAAGACGCCCGAGGCGCCGGCGCGGCCTCTCTTTCAGACCGTCCGCAATCGCCTTGCCGACGTCTGGCACGTGCTTGCCGCCCTCTACCTGGCCGTGGGCTATGGCGTCTGGGTCCTGGAGATCGAGGGCGGATTCCTTTTCGTCGCCCGGGGCACGGTGATGACCCTCGTCATCCTGGTGGTCGCCCGGCTCGTCCTCGACCTCGTGCGCCGCGCGGCCGAGCGCACCTTCCGCGTGAGTGCCGAGATCAAGGCGCGCTTCCCGCTCATCGAGGCGCGGGCCAATCGCTATCTTCCCGTCGTCCAGCGGGTGCTCCAATCGGTGATCGCGGTCATCGCCGTCCTCGCCCTGCTCCAGGCCTGGCAGGTCGACGTGCTGGGCTGGCTCGCCACGCCTGCCGGGGCCGCCCTGTTGGGCCGGTTGCTCAACGTCGCCGCGGTCATCGTCGTTTCCATCCTTGTTTGGGAGGCGGCGAGCGGCGTCATCGCCCGCTACCTCGAGAGCGGTGGGGAGGCGGCGGGGCGCAGCGGCCGGGTGCGGACCCTCCTGCCGCTGGCGCGGAACGCGCTTCTCGTCGTCATCGCCGTCATCGCCACCCTCACCATCCTCTCGGAGCTGGGAATCGACATCGCGCCGCTCCTGGCCGGCGCCGGGGTCGCGGGGCTGGCCATCGGCTTCGGCGCCCAGAGGCTGGTCCGCGACGTCATCACCGGCGCCTTCATCCTCTTCGAGGACTCGATCCACGTGGGCGACGTCGTGAACGTGGGCGAGCGGGCCGGGATCGTCGAGGCGATCACGATTCGCACGATCCGGCTGAGAGACCTCTCGGGCAACGTGCACACCATCCCCTTCAGCTCGGTCGAGACCGTGACCAACATGACCAAGGAATTCTCTTACGCCTTGCTGGACGTGGGCGTGGCTTACCGCGAGAACACCGACGAGGTGGTCGCGGTCCTCGAGGAGATCGCCGAGGAGCTTCGCCAGGACCCCGAATACGGACCGCAGATCCTGGAGCCCTTACAGGTGCTGGGGGTGGACCGTTTCGAGGACTCGGCGGTGGTGATCCGGGCCCGGATCAAGACCAGGCCGATCCGCCAGTGGGGGGTGAAGCGCGAGTTCAACCGGCGGATGAAGATCAGGTTCGACGAGGAGGGCATCGAGATCCCGTTCCCGCATCAGACGGTCTACTTCGGCGTCGACAAGGAGGGCGAGGCGCCGCCGGCGCGGTTCAGGGTGGAGGGGCGGGAGCCCGAGCGCGGCGCCGAGGCTCCGACACCCGCGGCCGCCGCCGCGGCCGACGGTGCGCCGCGACCGCGGCTGGCGGTGCCCGCCACGGAAGTGCAAGAGCCGGCGGCGGCGCGCAAGACCGGCAAACGCCGCGAGCGGGAGGCCCGGCGCCAGCAGCCGCGAACCTCCCTTCCCGATGAGAAGGAGGGTGACGAGCCCTGAATGGCGGCGGACCTCTTGGCTTGACGGCGCGCGGTGGTACGAGACGCACGGGCGTGCTCTCTCAGGGCCGGCGAAGCCGGTGAAGATCGCCTGCCCGCCTCACCTCGACCCTCTCCCCCGGGAGGAGACGGTGCGCGCGACAGTGCGCGGCTGAGGGGCCCTCACCTAAGCCGCCCGACGCCGGCTCTCATGCCCCGGTCGGGAGGATGACGATCTTCCCGAAGTGGGCCTTCTTCGCGAAGTCGGCCTGAGCGCGCGCGAGATCCTCGAGGGGATAGGTCGCAGCCACGAGGGGCTTGAGGCGCCCTGCCTCGATGTGGCGGAGGAGCGCGGCGAACTCGTCGCCAGCCCCGAGCGTCGCGCCGACGAGCTCCAGGTGCTTGAGGTACACGGTGCGGAGGTCGAGCGTGACGAGGGGTCCGCCGATCGCCCCGGCGGTAACCAAGCGACCCTCCGGGCGGAGCGCTCCGAGGAGCTCGCCGAAGAGCTCGCCACCCACGACGTCCGCGACCACGTCCACCAAGCGGCCGCCGAGAGCCTCAGCGACGGCCGCGGAAAGACTGCCATCGTCGCGCGTTACGACGCTTTGGGCGCCGAGCCGCCGCACCTTCTCTTCCTTGCCGCGGCCCGTGAGCGCGACGACGGCCGCGCCACGCACCCGAGCGAGCTGGACGAGAGCCGAGCCGACCCCGCCCGAAGCACCGGTGACGAGAACCGTCTCCCCTTGGGCGAGCCGGGCCCGATTCAGCATGTGCTCGGCGGTGAGATAAGAGACCGGGAAGGTCGCGAGTTCGACGTCGGAGATCAGACTTTGTACCCCATAAGCGTTCTTGGCAGGGACCGCGACATATTCGGCGAACCCGCCCGGCCGTTCGCTGCCGATGTAGCCCGCACCGACCGGCGTCTCGTCTGCCCCTGCATAGAGGGTAGGGTTGACGAGGACGCGCTCGCCAATTCGCCTGTCGGTAACGCCTTTGCCGACGGCAACGATGTGCCCGGCGATGTCCGAGCCTTGGATGAGTGGAAAGCGCGGCGCTTCACGCCGCCAGCCGGTGGCGGCCTTGGGGTCGCTTTCGCTGCCGTAAGCGCCCTCGCGGATCCACAGGTCGCTGTTGTTGAGGCCGCAGGCGCCGACTCGGACGAGGACCTCACCGGTCCCGGGCTCGGGTACCGATAGCTCGCTGACGACCAACCTGTCCAGCCCGCCCAACCCGGTGAGCAGCACTGCCGTCATGGTCTTGGGGAGCCGCATCGTCATTGCCGTCCGTCAGTGCCGCCGCGGTCGACTGAGGCGTTGGCAGTGTAGCGCGAATGTCGGTGTCAAAGGTTCGGATTGCCGCAAGGGCGCAACGGTCCTAAGCTTGCCGCCCGCGACGACGACGGTCGGGGAAGCTCGCTCAACAAGGGGATGGAGACAGAGGGAGGGTTGCATGACGACGCTGCAAGAGCGGATCGAGCGCAAGGACGTGATCATCCTCGACGGCGCCATGGGGACCGAGCTCCAGCGCCGAGGCGTGCCCATGCACCACGTCGCGTGGAGCGGAGAGGCGGTCCTCACGCATCCCGAGGCGATCCGCGAGGTCCACGAGGACTACATCGGCGCCGGGGCCGACGTCATCATCACCAACACCTTCTCGACGGCGCGGCACGTGCTCGGGCCGGCGGGCCTGGGCGACAAGGTCGCAGAGGCCAACCGGCGGGCTGTGGCCCTGGCCAAGGAGGCGCGGGACAAGGCCGCCGGAGACCGGCCGGTGTGGATCGCGGGGTCGATCTCGAGCTTCATCGCCGGGTTGGATCCCGAGAACATGCCAGGCCCTGACGAGTTCAAGGCCAACTACCGGGAACAGGCCAAGCTTCTCGCCGAGGCCGGCGTCGACCTCATCGTGCTGGAGATGATGTCCGACGTCGAACAAAGCACCATCGCAGTCGAGGCGGCTGGCGCCACGGGCCTTCCCACCTGGGTCGGCTTCTCGTGCAGTATCGGGCCGGACGGCGCGACGCTCATCCTCCGCGGCGAGGACGGCGTAGAGCGGCCCTTCGAGGTCGCGCTCGGCGCCGTCATGGCGGCGGGAGGCTCGCTCGCGGCCGTGATGCACACCGAGGTCGAGACGACGCGGCCGGCGCTTGAGATCGTGTTCGATCACTGGTCGGGACCCGTCGCCGCCTACCCGCACAGCGGCGATTTCGTGATGCCGAACTGGCAGTTCGTGGACATCATCGCGCCCGAGGACTTCGTCGCCGAGGCCCAGAGGTGGGTCGAGATGGGCGTGCGCGTCGTCGGCGGCTGCTGCGGCACCGGCCCCGAGCACATCCGCCTCCTCAAGGAGCGGCTGCCGAGCCGCATTCCGGCTGCCGGGAGTTCCTAGGACGAGCGAAGAGCGCCTATTCGGAAGTCCTTGAGCGCCAGCGCCCCCGCATGAGCCGCCGGGCGCCGCGGCCTTCGGTGCCCGGACCGACGCGGTCATTTATTCCGATCGCGACATGGACTATTCTGAAACGACCCAAGGAGGGGCCATGCTCCAGAGCGCAAGCGAGGGCAGTCCCGAGCCGATCGGGTTCTTGCTTGTCCCCAAGTTCTCGATGATCGCCTTCACGACCGCGGTGGAGCCGCTGCGCTCGGCCAACCGGATGAGCGGCCGGCGGCTCTACAGCTGGCACCTGTTCTCCAAGGACGGTGGGCCGGTGACGGCGAGCAACGGGATCGCGGTGACGCCTGAGGGCGCCATCGCCAGCGTCGACAGCTTCCCCACCATGATTGTCTGCGGAGGAATCGACGTTCACCTCTATCACGACAAGGCGGTCTTCTCCTGGCTCCGGCGCCTCGCCCGCCAGGGCGCCCGGATCGGGGCGATTTGCACCGGCAGCCACGTTCTCGCCCGGGCCGGGTTGCTCGACGGCTATCGCTGCACGATCCACTGGGAGAACCTTCCCGGGTTCATGGAGGAGTTTCCGGACATCGAGGTCACCGACGACCTGTTCGAGATCGACGGCAACCGGTTCACTTGCTCGGGCGGCACCGCGCCGCTCGACATGATGCTCCACATGCTCGCGCTCGCGCACGGGCACGAGCTTGCGGGTGCGGTCTCGGAGCAGTTCATCCACGACCGCATCCGTAGCCCCGACGATCACCAGCGTATGGCGCTTCAATGGCGACTTCGGGTCAGCGATCCGAAGCTCTTGGCCGCGATCGCCGAGATGGAGGCGAACCTCGAGGAGCCGCTCAAGCTGCCCGAGATCGCAGCCCGCGCCCGGCTTTCGACGCGCCAGCTCGAGCGCCTCTTTCGGCGCCGCCTCAACCGGGCGCCCTCGCGCTATTACCGGGAGCTCCGACTGAACCACGCGCGGCTCATCCTGCTCCAGGGGTCGGGGTCGATCCTCGGGGTGGCGCTCGCCTGCGGCTTCGTTTCCGCCTCGCATTTCAGCAAGTGCTATCGCCAGCACTTCGGCAAGACCCCGCGCGAGGAGCGCCTGGCCGTCACCTGACGGACCGGGCGCGGCCGCCGGGGCTTGAGGGGCAGGCCGACCGGGACGGATGGGCGCGAGCATGACCCCGGCCGTTCGACGTGAGATCGCGGCCGCCCGGACGCTCAAGGCCTTCCTCGAGGGCGATGGCGCCTACCCCTTCGGCGAGGTGCTGCGCTGCGAAGGGGAGGCCAACCCTCACGGCGTCGAGGTGACGCTGCCCGAAGACGCGTTCCCGATCGTCTCGGACTACCTCTCGCGCTACACCACTTACGGCGCGCTTCGGAGCGCGGTGGCGCTCAAGTACGCTCGCCACCGAGGGGTGGACATCGCCGCCCCGATTGGCACGCCGGTCCTTGCCGCCGCGGGCGGTGTCGTCGTTCGCTCGGCTTTGAGTGAGGCGCACGGCGAGCGGGTGGAGGTGGAGCATGCGGGGACGGCGCCGTCGGCCGCGGGTGCGCATGCGCCGCTGCGCACCAGCTACGTCCATCTGGAGAAGCGCCTCGTCGAGGTTGGCGGGGTCGTGTGCCGCGGTCAGGTGATCGGCACGGTCGGCGTCACGGGCAAGACGGCGGCGAAGAAGGTGCCTCACCTCCACTTCGGCCTCGCCGGGCGGGACGCTTCCGGCGGTGGCAAGTGGCGGACCCAAAACCCGCACGAGCACTGGTTCGACGGCCCGGGCCGAGTGGCGCTGTTCAAGCCGCCAAGGGACTACGCGCTCAACCCGCGGGGGCTCACCTACCCCGTTCCGGGACGCGGCGACCTCGAGCGCTACCTCGCCGCCCTGGACTGACCGCGCTAAGCGGCATCGCCTTTCGCCCAGGCTCGACCGCGCGTGCCAAGGGGCCGGCTGCCGCGCCCAACGAGGGCGCCGAATCCACGTGCCGCTCCCCTGCGCTCGCCGTTCGGCCCCGCCGTCTCTCGCGCCGCCGGCGAGCCTGATCGCGCAATTGTGATCGGCCGGGCGATGGAGGTCTGTCGTGATCCGCCTAACTTAGTTCATGACCTGTTAATGATCCGCGTGCGAGGCCGGTGCGACGCCGGAAGGTGCAAGGGCAGGTGAGGTTGCATCGGAAAAGAGGGATGCCGACGAGGGGCCTCCCGTGGCTCGTCGGTCTCTGGGCGGCGATCGCCGTGCCGCCGGAGGCCGTCCAGGTGGCGGATGCCGGGCTCCTTACCCCGGAAGCCGCTGCGACGGCCGGGCCCGGCCCGGCCGAGAAGCCGGCCGCCACGCCCCCGCCGCGAACGGCTGAGACGAGCAACACGCTGACGATCCCCGAGGAGGCGAGGAACCCTTGCAACCCGTTCGGGTGGGCCCATTTCCCGGCTCCGATAGCGCCCGAGCTCCCCAGCGCTGAGGTCCAGGTGGCTTACGAGGGGGTGGTCGGCGAGATGGTCGCCCGCTATCGGCTGTCGGGCATCGCGGCGGCCGCCGACTATCAGAAATGGCGGCGTTACAACACTGCTCCCTACCCGTCCGCCGCTCACGGCGGCTGGTACATCAACCACTATGCGAATGGCGAGGCGCGCGCCTACGGGCGCTATGAGGGGGCGGGCGTGATGCCGTTGGGCTCGGTGCTGGCGAAGGACAGCTTCTCCATCGCCGAGGATGGAACCGTCGGGACCGGGCCCCTGTTTTTGATGGAGAAGATGGCCGCGGGCTTCAACGCGAACAGCGGTGACTGGCGCTACACGATGATCATGCCCGACGGCAGCATTTTCGGCACGACCAACGGCGTGGACTCGAGGAAGGTCGCGTTCTGCGTGCCCTGTCACGGCCTGGTCGACGAGGGACAGGACCACATGTTCTTCCTGCCCAAGGACCTCCGGGTTAGGGACTAGTATTCACTTACGCAGAACAAGTGTTCTAGTTCATCTCCTCCCCCATCGGCGGCGGGGGCATCCGCCGCCGATGGGGGAGGGGGCGAAAGATCACTTGGTTTTTTGGAAGTACGCATTAGGGCGTGGCGCCGGGGCGACGGCACACCGCTGGCTCAAGGGTAGGGAAAGGAGCGCCCGCGGCGGGGCCAGGTCTACGCCCGCCGGCGGCGGCGGGCGGGGAGGGCATCCGCCACCGTGGCCTTCTTCGGCGCCGGTAGCCTGACGGTCCGGGCGAGGTTGGGGTAGGGGGCGGTCTTATGCGGGATCGCCATGGCCGCGACGAAGTGCTCCTGGAAGCGGGGCTCGACCGCCGTCTCGACCTTCTCGACTTGACGCACGACCGCCTCGATCTCGGCCCTGGCCTTGCGGTTTAGGAGCGCGATCCTGGCCCCGGTGCCGGCGGCGTTCCCGGCCGACGACACCTTCTTGAGGTCGCAGTCGGGGATCATCCCCAGCGCCATGGCATGGGTGACGTCGATATAACTCCCGAAGGCCCCCGCGAGCGCAATGCGCTCGACCCTATCCACCCCCATCCGGTCCATCAGGAGCCGGGCGCCGGCATGGAGCGCCGCCTTGGCGAGCTGGATTTGGCGCACGTCCTGCTGGGTGATGGCGAGCCTCGGCTCGCCCTCGTGGAGCACGTAGGAAAAGGTTCGCCCTTCCTCCACGATCCGCGGGCTTCTCGCCGCCATGGCGCCGTCGATGACCCCGTCCTGGGTGACGATGCCGGCAAGGTACATCTCGGCGACCGCCTCGACGATACCGGAGCCGCACACCCCCGTCGGCGACGCCAAGAATTCGGGGTCATCCGACCACAGGTCCGAGCCGATGATCTTGAACCGCGGCTCAAGGCTCTGCTGGTCGATTCTGAGCCGCTCAATCGCGCCGGGCGCCGCCCGCTGGCCGCAGCTAATCTGCGCCCCTTCGAAGGCGGGCCCCGTAGGGCTCGACGCCGCGAGCAGGCGGCCCTTGTTGCCAAGGACGAGCTCGGCATTGGTGCCGACGTCGACGAGGAGCGTGAGTTCGCCTCGCTTGTGAGGCTCTTCCGAGAGCAACACCCCGGCGGTGTCGGCGCCGACGTGGCCGGCGACGCAGGGCAACACGTACGCCCGGGCGCCGGGGTTGAGAGTGAGCCCGATCTCGCTCGCCTTGAGGGTGAGGGCTTCGTCGGTCGCCAAGGCGAAGGGCGCGCCCCCAAGGGGCGTCGGGTCGAGCCCCAAGAGCAGGTGATGCATGATGGGGTTGCCGACGACGGTGACCTCGAGGATGTCGTCGACCTCGATCCCGGCCTCGGCGGCGGTCTCGGCGGCAAGCTTGTTGATCGCTCGCCGCACGACCCTGGTCATTTGGGCGTCTCCGCCCGGGTTCATCTGGACGTAGGAGACCCGGCTCATCAGGTCCTCGCCGAACCGGATCTGCGGGTTCATCGCGCCGCCCGCGGCGACCACTTCGCCGCTGGACAAGTCGCAGAGATGGGCGGCGATCGTGGTCGAGCCCACATCGACGGCGAGGCCGAACACCTTGTCGTGGAAGCCCGGCTGAACGCGCACCAGCTGTTCGTCCTCGCGAACCGCGACGGTGACCGCGTAGTCGCCCTCGGCCAACGCCTTGTCGAGGCCATGGAGCACGTGAAGGTCGGCGCTCAACCCCTTCAGGCCCCACTCCTTCGCGAGCGCCCGCTCGAGCCGGCGAAGCTGGCCCGCCGGGTTGTGCATGTCCGGCTGCTCGACTTCGACGTAATTGAGCCTTAAGGGCGGGTCCATCTCGATCGCCCTCATCTCGGGGCGCTTGCGGATCACTTGTTTGTGCACCTGGGAGTCGGGCGGGACGTCGACGACGAGGTCGCCCTGGACGAGCGCCTGGCAGGAGAGCCGCCGGCCCTCTTCGAGCCCGCGCCGCTCCACATAGCGCCGCTCCATCGCCCCCTGAGGCGAGAGGTGATCGGCGCACGAGGTGAGCCCGTGCTTGGCGAAGTCGCCTTCGCTCACCGTGATCTGGCAGCGGCCGCAAAGACCCCGGCCGCCGCACACCGAATCGATGTCGACACCCAAGCTGCGTGCGGCCTGGAGGACGGGCCTGCCGAGCGGAAAGCGACCGCGCCGGCCCGAGGGGGTGAAGACGATCCGGGCGTCGTCAGGCACGACGGCGCCTGCCCTCGCGCCGCCGCGCCGCGCCCTCCTGCGCCTCCACGCCGCCGCCGGAGAAGCGCCGGATCCAGCGGCGGCAGTCGCGGTCCTTGCCCAGCATCACCTCCGCCGCCATGATCGCGGTCATGATCTCCTCCTCGCAGGGGTTGGTGATGGCGGAGGTGAGACCGGCCCTGATCGCCATCGAAAGGTAGACCCCGTTGAGCCCCTTCCGGTTGGGCAACCCGAAGCTGATGTTCGAGGCGCCGCAGATCGTGTTGACCTTGAGCTCTTCGCGGCACCGCCGGATGATCCGGAACACTTGGTTCCCTGCCTCGCCCATCGCCCCAATGGGCATGACCAGGGGATCGACGACGACGTCCTCGCGCGGGACGCCATAGTCCGCCGCCCGCTCCACGACCTTCTTCGCGACCTCGAAGCGGACGTCCGGGTCCTCGGAGATGCCGGTCTCGTCGTTGGAGATGGCGACGACCGCGGCGCCGTGCCTCTTCACGAGCGGCAGCACGGTCTCGAGGCGCTCCTCCTCGCCGGTGACCGAGTTGACGAGCGGCTTTCCCTTGTAGGCGGCGAGCCCCGCCTCCAGCGCCGCGACCACGGAGGAGTCGATGGAAAGGGGGACGTCCGTGAGGGACTGCACGAGCTCGATCGCGTCTGCCAGGATTCTGGGCTCGTCGGCGAGCGGGATCCCGGCGTTCACGTCCAGCATGTGGGCGCCGGCCGCGACCTGCGCCAGGGCGTCGGCCTTCACCGTCTCGAAGTTGCCGGCGGCCATTTCCGCGGAGAGCCTTCTGCGGCCCGTCGGGTTGATGCGCTCGCCGACGACGACGAACGGACGATCGAAGCCGATGACGACCTCGCGCGTGGCGGAGCTCAAGACGGTTTCGGTCATTGGCACGGGCCCCCTAAATGTCGTGAATGCGATTCGCTCGCTGAATCTTCCGGCCCCCTTTTCTTGGCGACCGGGACGGTGACTTTGCCCTTTGCGAGGCGTCAACTTCCGAGAGCGGCAGGTCGCGTCCCGCCCGGCGGTCGCTCATGCTCCGGTCGATGTTTGCACCTTCGCCGACCGGTTGGGACGCACGCCGAGCATGTGGCAGATGGCCACGGTCAGCGCGGCCCGGTTGAGGGTGTAGAAGTGGAACTCATGGATGCCCTCGGCGTGAAGCCGCTGGCATAGCTTCGTCGCCACCGTTGCCGCCACCATCTTGCGCGTTTCGGGATCTTCGTCGAGGCCGTCGAACGTGTCCGCCAGCCAGGCGGGAACGGTGGCGCCGCACATGGCGCTGAAGCGGACGACGGCGGCGAAGTTGTTCACCGGCATGATGCCTGGAACGATCGGCGCGTCGATGCCCGCGGCGCGGACGCGGTCGAGGAAGCGAAGGAAGACGTCGGCGTCGAAGAAATATTGCGTGATGGCGCGGGTGGCGCCGGAGTCGAACTTGCGCTTGAGGTAGTCAAGGTCGAACTCGGGGCTCGGCGCCTCCGGGTGGGTTTCGGGAAAAGCGGCGACGCTGATTTCGAAATCGGCGATCTCTTTGAGGCCGGCCACCAGGTCCGCCGAATAAGCGTAGCCTTGCGGGTGCGGCTGGTAAGGGCCGCTGTCCTTGGGCGGGTCCCCGCGCAGCGCCACGACATGACGGATCCCGGCGCGCCAGTAGTTGCGGGCGATCTCGTCCACTTCGTCGCGGGAGGCGCCGCCGCAGGCGAGGTGCGCCGCCGGCTCCAGCGAGGTCTCGTTGCGGATGCGGCACACGGTGGCGTAGGTGCCCTCGCGCGTGCTGCCGCCGGCGCCGTAAGTGACCGAGACGAAGCGGGGCGCCAGCGGCTCGAGCCGCTTGATCGTCTCCCACAGGGTCTGCTCCATGGCCTCGGTCTTCGGCGGGAAGAACTCGAACGAGACCAGGGGCACGGTTGGGCTGGCTGCCGCGGTTGCAGGCGGGCGGGCGGTGCCGGTTTCCGGGATGTTCACGATGCGATGTCCGTACCGTTGGCGGTCGCCTCGACGCCGGGCGCGCCTCGACTCGGCTTGTTTCTGGCCCTGGGCCGTGGCCACGCTAGCGCGCCTCGCGGCCGCCGGCGGCGATCAGAGCGGCGAGGCGTTCGTCGGTGTAGTCCGCCTCGAGCTGCGCCGCCAGCCGGGCGGCCTCGCGCTCGAGGTCCGGTGAGCAGGGGATCGGCTCGGCTCTCCGCCACTCGGCGAGGTAGGCGTCCTCGTCGCGGGCACCGGAGCGCATGGCGGCGTCGTCGATGGCCTCCTGGAAACGGTCCGAGAGCACGTGCTTCGCATTCTTCCGCCCCGCCTTGGCGATCACTTGGACGGGGATGTCACGCCAGCACAGGATTGTCAGCGTCGCCATCGGACTTCGCGGTTGTCTCACCGGCCGCCGCAAGCACCGCGCCCAGCTCGCCGTAACCCGTGTAGCGGTACTCGAAGGAAAGCTCAAGCCGGCGCGCCGCAGCTCGACCCTTCCGCTTGAGTTCAGGATCGGGGACCTGGGCGAGATAGACGAGCTTACGATAGTTGCCGAAGTAGTCCGCAAGCAACTCCGGGTGACGGTCCAGACCCAGCCCCTGAATGATCAGCCGGTCGAAATGTCGCACCAAATAGTCGGTGAGGAAGAACGAGCCGGGCTCGGCCTCCATGAGCTTGGTGAACGTCCGCTTTCCCGCATAGAACTGGTAACAGTGGGCCCCTTCGATGCGCTCAATCCCTTCCTCCTTGAGCACCTCGTCCAGGTACCCGCCCGTGCCACAGTCGCCATACAGCACCAGGATGCGGTCGAACCTGTCCCGGGCGGCGCGGATCTTCGCCCGCACGGCTGAAGGGATCTTGTCGGGCGTGTTGTGATAGCGGGCGGGCAGGCACTGGATCGTCATGTGCCTCCAGCCGTTCGCGCGGATGAGTTCGGCCACCTCCCACGCCAGAGCGCCACAGGAAATGAGGAGCGTGCGCGGCCGCCGCATCACAAGCCCCTAGCCGTGCGCCGCGGTGGGTGGCACGTTGGTCCGGGCCCGCTCGGCGACGAGTTTCTTGGCGGTCTCGACGGCGACCGACGCGTCCCGGCAGTAAGCGTCGGCGCCGATGTGCTCCGCAAACTGCTCGTTCAGGGGCGCGCCGCCGACGAGAACGATGTAGTCGTTGCGCAGCCCCTTCTCGACCAGGGTGTCGATCACGACCTTCATGTACGGCATGGTCGTGGTCAGGAGGGCCGACATGCCGAGGATGTCGGGTTGGTGTTCTTCCAGCGCGTTGAGGTAGTTCTCGACCGAGTTGTTAATTCCGAGGTTGATGACCTCGAAGCCGGCGCCCTCCATCATCATGGCAACGAGGTTCTTGCCGATGTCGTGGATGTCGCCCTTGACGGTCCCAATCACCATCTTGCCCGTCCGCGGCGCCCCCGTTTCGGCGAGCAAGGGTCTCAGGATCGCCATGCCACCCTTCATCGCATTGGCGGCGAGCAACACCTCGGGCACGAACAGGATGCCGTCGCGGAAGTCGATGCCGACGATCCGCATGCCCTCGACGAGCGCCTTGGTGAGCACATCATAAGGCGCCCACCCCCGCTCCAGCAAGATGCGCACCCCCTCCTCGACCTCCTCTTTGAGGCCGTCGTAAAGGTCCTCGTGCATCTGGGTGACGAGCTCGTCGTCGCTCAAGGAGCTGAGGTCGATGTCGTCGTTGTCCGCCATGGCAACGCCCTCTGCCGCCTGGGGCCCTGAGCTACGGCGCCCGCGGTTCAAGGTGGTCTTTGCGAAGGGCGCCCGCTAACGAAGTTTCGACATGATTTATCTAGGTTGCGACACCGGGGACGGGTATTCGCCTCCGCAGGCAGTGCCGCGGCTGCGGCGGGCTTTGACAGCCGGCTGTGCGCCTTCCTAAGCTGCGGCTCAAGGACCAGGGAGGCGACCATGGCCGGTGGGAGACGGCGGCGCGGTGGCAGGGCGGCCCGGCGGGCGCTCCGCGCAGAGGCCCCGATCGTCCAGAAGCGCTACGTCACCCGCGACATCCCCCTTTACGAGCTCCTCGACGAGGAGGGTGTCCAGCTCATCCACGACACCTCGATGACGATCCTCGAGGAGGTCGGGATCGAGTTCCGCGACGAGGAGGCGTCGGGCCTGTGGCGGGCGGCCGGGGCGGACGTCGAGGACTCGCGCGTCCGCATTCCCCGCGAGCTGGCGATGGAGAAGCTCGAGCTCGTGCCCGCCCGCTACACCCAGCACGCGCGCAACCCTGACCGCTCGGTCGTCGTCGGCGGGCGCCACACCGTCTTCGCCCCCACCTATGGGTCTCCGTTCGTCAGGGGCATCGACAACGAACGCCGTTACGGAACCCTCGAGGACCTCAGGAACTTCGTGAAGCTCGCCTACATGACGCCGGTCATTCACCACTCCGGCGGCGTCATCTGCGAGCCGGTGGACGTCCCGGTGCCCAAGCGGCACCTGGACATCGTGTACACGCACATGCGCTACTCGGACAAGCCGTTCATGGGGATCGTCACCGCCGGCTCAAGGGCCGAGGACTGCGTCAAGATGTGCAGCATCCTCTTCGGCGACGCGCACGTCGAGGAGAACACGGTCATGACCTCGGTGGTGAACTGCAACTCGCCGATGGTGTGGGACGGCACCATGCTGGCGGCGCTCAAGGTCTACGCGCGCCGCAATCAGGCGGTGCTGGTCACGCCCTTCATCATGGCGGGGGCCATGGCGCCCGCGGCGACGGCCGGCTCGATCGCCCAGCTCAACGCCGAGGTCGTCGCCGGGCTGGCGTTTTCCCAGCTCGTCCGCCCGCGTGCACCCGTCGTCTACGGCAACTTCGTGACCACCGTGTCCATGCAGTCGGGGGCGCCGGTGATGGGCACGCCCGAGCCCGCGATGATGATCTACGTCACCGCTCAGCTTGCCCGGCGCTACGGTGTGCCCGTGCGCACCGGCGGCATGCTCACGGGTTCCAAGGTCGCCGACGCGCAAGCGGCGTACGAGTCGGTGCAGACGATGATCCCGACGCTCCTGGCCGGGGCCAACTTCGTCCTTCATTCCGCCGGCTGGCTCGAGGCGGGGCTGTGCGCCGGCTATAGCAAGTTCGTGCTCGATTCCGACCAGATCGCCATGCTCCAGACCTTCGCCGAGGGAATGGACCTCTCCAAGGAGGGGCTCGCGATGGAGGCGATTCGCGAGGTCGGGCCGGGGGGCCATTACCTGGGCTGCGCGCACACCCAGCGCCACTACGAGACCGCCTTCTATCGGTCCTTTACCGCCGACAACAACAGCTTCGAGCAATGGCAGACGGAGGGCGCCCAGGACGCGCACACGCGCGCGACCGAGGTCGCCCGGCGCATGCTGGACCAGTACGAGCCGCCACCCTTCGATCCCGGCGTCGACGAAGCGCTCGAGGAATTCATCGCCAAGCGCAGGGCGGAGCTACCGGACACGGTGGCGTGACGGCAGGGGCCGGGACGCCAGGCTTCGCCCAGGACTTGCGAGCGGGGCGCCGCGGCTGGACGGCGATGCGCCGTGGGCGGGGCGATCGCCGCGGCGGCCATCGTGGGCCTCGCTCTCTCCGGGGCTCGGGAGCTCAGGCCGCCCGAGGTTGCCGGCCGAGGCGCCGGGGGGCGCCGTGAACGTTTCCGCCGTCCCGGTGCGGGACCCTCACTTTGTCCGCGGCGTGGTCCTGGTGCTGCTGGCGGGGTTCTGCTGGAGCCTCGGGGGCGTCGCCATCCGCCACATCGAGGCGGCCTCGGTCTGGCAGATCAACCTCTACCGCTCGAGCACGCTGGCGCTCACCCTCACCCTTGTCCTGGTGCTCAGGCACCGCGGCGCGGTGATCCATGCGTTCCGGGCGATCGGGCTCACCGGTGTGGTGGCCGGGTTCTTCATCGCCGCGAGCAACATCTGCTTCATCTACGCGCTCACCCACACGACGGTCGCCAACACAGTGTTCATCCTCGCCGCCCAGCCGTTCTTCGCCGCCGCCCTGGGCTGGCTCGTGCTTCGCGAGGCGGTGCGCCGGGCGACATGGATCGCGATGGTGGCAGGCTTCGCGGGCGTTGCCGCGATGGTGGGTGAGGGGATCGGCACCGGCCGCCTCGCCGGCAACCTCATAGCGCTCGGGGCGGCGCTCGGCTTTGCCGCGTTCACCGTCGCCTTGCGCCGCGGCCGCGAGGTCGACATGGCGCCGGCGGTCTGCTTGGGCGGGATGTTCGTCGCCCTTGCCGCGGCTCTGATGGTGGAGCAGATCGCCATCACGCCCCGCGATCTCGGACTGTGCGTCTTCATGGGGACGATCCAGATAGGGCTGGGGCTCCTCCTTTTCACCTTGGGTTCGCGTTTCCTGCCGGCGGCCGAGCTCGCCATTCTGGCCCTGGTCGAGGTCATCCTGGCGCCGCTCTGGGTGTGGATCGTGGTGGGTGAGGTCCCGAGTCTCATGACGTTCTTCGGCGGCGCCGTGGTGCTGTCGGCCGTGGTCACAAACGCGCTCACCGGCATGCGCCGCAAGCGTCCGCCCGTCGGCATGGTGTGAGATCCGGCGCCGCAAAGGGCAATGAACCTTTCCTGACAGGATGGCGATCCTCGCCCGTCCGTGCTTCCGCTCGAGGCCAGACGGCGCGCGCGCCTCGCTCGGCCGATGAAGGCGCTGGAGAAGGCCTTCCCCAGCTCGGCCTAGTCTCCGAGCGAGGCGAAGCGTAATCGGGGGCCGCCCGGCCGCCCGAAGCCCACGGCCCGTCCGGTTTTCCGGGCCGGGGTGGACACCGAGGCGGAAGTTCGTTCACAATGACCGCTCCCTGAAGCCCGGCCGCTCGGAGTTTCCGGGACGCGGAGCGCGGCCCGCCAAGAGGCCGCCCTGTGCGGAGGTGGGAACGGCGACATGACGATCTTCATCCTCAAACGCCTCGGCTTCATGGTCCTTACCATGGTGGTGGCCTCGTTCCTGGTCTTTTTTGTGGAAGAGGGGTTGTCCCCGGGGAACGTGGCCCGCAAGAGCCTCGGCCCTTACGCGAGCCAGGAGTCGGTCGACATCCTTTACAAGAAGCTCAAGCTCGACGACCCGATCATCTTTGCGTGGCCGCCCTGGGAGTCGCGCTACGTCCGCTGGGCCGGGGTGCTCCTCGGTATCATCGAGGATCCCCTCGCCGACCCCGAGCTCAACCTCGGCTTCACCGACCCGCGCGGCCACAAGTACTTCGGGAACTTCGGCTACGCGACCCTGTACAAGGAACCGGTCAACGACATCCTGTGGGACCGGCTCGCCAACACCGCCCTCCTCGCCGGCGTCGCCTTCGCCATCATCGTGCCTTTGTCCATGATCTTCGGCGTGCTGTCGGGCATGCGCGAGGGCAGCAGGATGGATCGGTCGCTTTCGCTCACCGGGATCGTCCTCACCTCGATTCCGGAGTTCGCCTCGGGTGTCTTCTTCATGACCATCTTCGTGGTCCTCTTGAAGTGGCTGCCCGGGACGAGCCCGCTCGACCCCACCATGGGATCCATCCCATCGCAGCTCGTCCTTCCCGTGCTCGTGCTCGTGGCTTACGACTTCGGCTACGTGGCCCGGATGGTCCGCGGCTCGATGGTGGAGGTGATGACCCAGGCCTACCTCAGGACCGCGGTCCTCAAGGGGTTGCGCTACCGCAGGGTGATCCTGCGCCATGCCTTGCGCAACGCGATGATCGCGCCCTTTACCGTGATGCTTCTGCAGGTCAACTGGCTCATCACCGGCGTCGTTGTGACCGAGGTCGTCTTCGCCTACCCGGGCTTCGGCCGCATGTTGCTCGAGGCCGCGCTCTTCGGCGACATCGCGCTGATCGAGGCGGCGACGATCGTTGCCGTGTTCGTCGCCGTCGGCACCCAGCTCATCGGCGACATCGGTTACATGTTGCTTAACCCGCGCATCCGGTTCGCCTGAGGGAGCTGGCGCCATGACGGATCAGATCGCGGTGGACTCCGAACGCGCTGCCCTCCCTGGCGAGTCCGTCCCCGAGCTCGCGCTAGAGATTGAGCGTCCCGGCCTGCTGCGCCGGACGCTATGGACGGTCGGCCTCTTGCGGGAATCCCCGGTCGCGATGATCGGCAGTGGCCTGGTGCTGTTCTGGGTGGTTCTTGCGCTCCTTGCGCCGTGGATTTCGCCTTACGACCCCAACGCCCAGGATTTCGCGGCGCTCGCCGACCCCACCCCCTCGGACAAGCACTGGCTCGGGACGGACCACTTGGGTCGCGACCTCGTCGCGCGCCTCCTGTGGGGCGCGCGCACCGTGCTCACCGTCGCGCCGCTGGCGATGCTCTCTGCTTACTTCGTCGGCTGCCTCATGGGGATGGCCGCCGGCTACTACGGAGGCTGGATCGACAACTTCATCAGCCGCATTTCCGACATCATCCTTTCCTTCCCGGTGTTGATCGTCTACATCATCCTGATCAGCAGTATCGGACCCTCGGCTCTCAACATTATCTTCGCTGTCACCTTTGCCTCCTCGCCCGGGATCGGGCGAATCGTGCGGGGGCTGATCCTGGATCTCAAATCCAATGAATACGTCGCGGCGGCGCAGATTCGCGGCGAATCGGCTTTCTACATCATGGCCGTGGAACTGTTGCCCAACGCGCGCGGGCCGTTGATCGTCGACGCCTGCTTGCGCATGGGTTACACGACGATCACCATTGGCATCCTCGGTTTCCTCGGGCTGGGCCTGCCGCCGCCCGACCCCGACTGGGGGGGGATGGTGAAAGACACCACGGCGCTCATCACCGTCTGGCCCCACATGTCGCTGATCCCCTCCATCGCGCTCGTCACCCTCGTTGTGGGGTTCAACTTGCTCGCCGACGGGCTGCGCGAGATCGCCCAGCGCGACTGAGCGGTCAGGGATATGGCTCCGGTCCTTCGCATCGAAGATCTGTCGGTCTCGTACTTCACCCGCGCCGGCGAGATTCCCGCCGTTCCCGACTTCTCTCTCACCTTGGAGCGCGGTCAGAGCTACGGGCTCGTGGGCGAGTCGGGCTGCGGCAAGACCACCGTGGCCATGGCGATCATGCAGTATCTCGGGGTCAACGGCCGTATCGTCGGCGGCCGCATCATGTTCGACGGCCGCGACCTGGCCCAAATGTCTCAGGAAGAACTCAGGGAGATCCGCGGCTCGAAGATGGCCATGGTCTACCAGGAGCCGATGAGTGCCTTGAACCCCAGCATGACGGTGGGCCGGCAGCTCATCGAGGTGCCGATGGCTCACGAAGGGGCCTCGGAAGAGGAGGCCCACGAGCGGTCCGTGAACGTGTTGGCCGACGTCAAGATGCCCGACCCGCCGGCGGTGATGAAGCGCTACCCCCACCAGATCTCGGGCGGCCAGGCTCAGCGGGTCGTCATAGGCATGGCCCTGCTCTCCAACCCGGCGCTGCTTCTCTTGGATGAGCCCACCACCGGCCTCGACGTCACGGTCGAGGCGAGCGTCGTCGACCTCATCGCCGAACTCCGCGAGAAGTACCATACCGCCCTCCTGTACATCTCGCACAACCTGGGGCTCATCGTGAAGGTCTGCGACCGGGTTGGCGTCATGTACTCGGGCGAGCTCGTTGAGGAGGGCACGATCCGCGAGGTCTTCGCCCGCACCCGCCATCCGTACACCATTGGGTTGTTCGACTGCATCCCGACCGTGGGCGCGGACAAGCACAGCCGGGCGCTGGTGCCCATCCGCGGCCAAGTCTCGCTGCCCCACGAACGGTCCCCGGGCTGCGTGTTCGCGCCGCGCTGCGACTTCTTCCAGGAAGGGCGGTGTGATCGTGATCGCGTGCCCCTGGAGCAGGTCGACGGGGACTCGGGGCACCGGGTCCGTTGCCTCAGGTGGCAGGAAATCGATCGCGAACGCCGCCTGCCCGCCGGTGAGGCCGTAGAGGAGGCCGATAAGCTTCCAGAGGAGGCTCTGCGCGCCGAGCTGGTGAGCAAGTTCTACGAACAGCGCGACCGGTCGCTCAAAGCTCTCTTGTCCGGCGGTTTGGTGCGCTACGTGAAGGCGAACGAGGACTTGAGCTTCAGCGCGCGCCGCGGTGAGACGCTCGCGATCGTCGGCGAGTCGGGCTGCGGCAAGTCAACCTTTGCCAAGGTGCTCACGGGGCTCGAGACCGCCACCAGCGGCGAGATCGAGTTTAAGGGTCAGAACATCGCCGTCATTCCCGTCGACAAGCGCCGCTCGGAGCTCATCCGCGCGCTCCAGATGGTGTTTCAGAACCCGGACGGCACGCTCAACCCGAGCCACTCGGTCGGCGGCGCCATCGCCCGGGTCATCAAGCGGTTCGGCGTCGAGCGCAAGCGCCGGCGGGTGCAGCAAAAAGTGGCCCAGATGCTGGACGTTGTCCGCCTGCCCCCCGAATTCGCCGGCCGCAAGCCGCGCCAGCTCTCCGGCGGGCAGAAGCAACGCATTGCGGTGGCGCGCGCCTTCGCAGGCACCCCCGCCGTCGTCATCGCCGACGAGCCGGTCTCGGCGCTCGATGTGTCGGTGCAGGCGGCGGTCATCAACCTGTTGGTCGAAATCCAGCGCAAGTACGAGACGACGCTCTTGTTCATCAGCCACGACCTGAGCCTCGTTCGCTACCTCGCCGATCACGTCGTGGTCATGTACCTGGGGAGGGTCATGGAGTACGGGCCTGCCAAGGCGATCTTCGAGCCGCCTTACCACCCTTACACGGAGGCGCTGCTCTCGGCGGTGCCGATCCCGGATCCGGATTTGGCGCAGAAGCGGATTCGACTCGAGGGCGACGTGCCCAGCGCGATCGACCCGCCGAAGGGGTGCCGCTTCGCCACCCGCTGTCCCCGGAAACTCGGCGAGATCTGCGACAAGGAGCAGCCGCCGTTGCAGAAGGCCGGCGAGGAGCACTGGATCGCCTGCCACATCCCTCTCGAGGACCTCAAGAAGGTAGAGCCGATCTTCACCCATGGGCCGAGACAGACATCTGGGCCGAGGCGGATCCCCGCCGCGGACTAGCGCGTGCGGCGGCCGTTGGTCGACATGATGAGGCGGCGTCTGCGACGGCGGGCGAGACGGGCGGCTCGTGTTTCGAACCGCGGAAGAGCGGTCGGAAAACACTCCTATGAGGGCCCGTCCCACCGGGTGCCGTCCGGCCGCAATACGAACGTCGCCATGCCAGGTTTCGACCGTCGCAATGGGAGAGCACGGAAGGCGGTGACACGGCTGGTCGTCGCCGGTCTCTTTCTCATGGGCCTGAGCGTACCGGCATGGTCCGACAGCGAGATCACCGGCACCGCCTTCGTGGTTGACGGCGACACCCTGGTAATCGCCGAGCAGCAGATCAGGCTCTTTGGCATTGACGCGCCGCAACTCAATCAAGTCTGCCGCGCCGACGGCGGGTTCTGGAGTTGCGGCATCGTCGCCGCAAGCTATTTGCGCAACCTCGTTGCCGGGAGCACCGTCGTATGCCGCGAGCGAGGCAGGGATGATGACGGCCGAATCTTGGCTGTGTGCACCGTAAACAAGGGAGACCTCGCGGCGGCGATGGTCCGGGGCGGAATGGCGTCCGCCTACCTCGCCCAGTCCGAGAAATACGTTGAGGTTGAAACCAGCGCCAAGGTCGCTCGTCTCGGCATTTGGAAGGGCAAATTCATACCACCCTGGGAGTGGCGGGAGGGTCCGGTCCTGATCGAATAGGCGCTTGGCTTGCGGTTAGGGCCGCGTAGTGCCATGCCTGCTCACTGGCCAGGGGCAGGAAGACGTGGTCCCCATTGTGGGCGTCGTCTGTCTGCCTCTGGAGTACGTCGTCGGCAAGCCGCGCCGCCCCTCGAAGGGCCAGGCTCTCGGAGGGACAAAAGCGGTGGGTGGCCGCGGCCGGGAAGTCCTCGGTCGTCGTCGGCCAATCGGTCTTTGCCGGGACCCGGCCACCCGCCGCATAATGGCGCTTGCGGCGGCGAACGTTTGTCGGCATGAACAGGCGGCGCGGATCGCCGGAGCGGGGGACCCGCCGACGCGTCAGGCGGCAAGGGAGCGATGGTGAAGTACTCGATCTTCAGCCTCCTCAGGAATGCCCGTGACTACCACGAGAACTGGCCCCAGGCGTGGCGGAGCCCGGAGCCCAAGCCGGCTTACGACGTCGTGATCGTGGGCGGCGGCGGCCACGGTCTTGCCACCGCCTACTACCTCGCCAAGGAGCACGGGATCACCAACGTCGCGGTGCTCG
>JBHICW010000002.1:0-35977 GCA_046759785.1 Alphaproteobacteria bacterium | reverse complement strand
CCGCGATCAGGAACGGCGACCGGAATTCCGGCGACAGCGCACGCCGCGCGGCCCAGCGATTCCCGGGCGACCCCTCAGGAACCCAAGCGTCGGGGGTCCTGGCGGTCAACGCGGCGAAACGGCGCGTCAGGCGCCCTCGGCGAGGTCCCTGAGCGCGTCCTTCCTGAGCAACGCCACCTGGTGGGATTCCGGCGTGGCGATGTATCCCTCCCGCTTGAAGCGGCTGAAGGTGCGACTCACCGTCTCGGTGGTGAGCCCCAGGAAGTCGGCGATGTCGGCCCTGCTCATCGGCAACGACACAGGGCTTTCCGGCGAGCCGCGTCGCTTCCACCGCTCGGACAGGCGCAGGAGGAAGGAGGCGACACGCTCCGTCGCGCTCTTTCGGCCCAGAAGGAGCATCTGCTCCTGCGCCGCGGCGAGTTCGTCGTCGGCGATTCCGAGAAGTCGGTTGCCCAGTTTCGGAAACTCGTCCAACAGGGCGTTGAACTCTCGCCACGGGAAACGGCAGAGTTCGGCCGCGGTGACCGCCTCGGCACCGTACGAATAGCCCTCGGTGTTGGCGAGCCCCAGAAAGTCCGCCTCGAGAAGGAAACCCGTGACCTGCCGGCGCCCGTCCGGCAGCAGCTTGTAGATTTTCAACGCACCGGCCGTGACGTTGAACACATGGGCGGCCGGATCGCCTTCGTGAAACAGGGTCTGGCCCGCCTCAAGGCGCACCCTTCTCACGATCGCCTCGAGCGGGCCGATCTCGTCGTCATTGAGGGCAGAGCACAACGCAAGGTGCCGGATCTTGCAGCTCCCGCAGTCCACCCCGCCGACGATCCCTCTCCGGGACACGGCACCAGGGCTACGGGGCGCACACGGTCTCTGGTACACGGAATGGAGCTCTGTTCCCGCCGAATCCGGCCACCGGTGTCCTCCTGCACCGGCACCCACAGGCATCGTCACAGAAAACGCCTCAACCAGCAACCCCGAACGGTCCGGCGCGGAAAGGCGACGACGAAGCCCGCGGCGAGCGACGCGCGGGCCCGGCATCCGCCGGTGGGGCCTCGATTCATCTACGTCGCTAATTGACCTATGTCAAAGCCGGCCCCTGAGCCTGCTGTCATGGTGGAGAAGCACCGCCTGCGGGCCCCGGAATGAAGGACGAATTCTCGTTGCTGCCCCTCCGCGGGGAACGCATCACCCAGGCCTTCCCCCTGATCCGGGAGGTCGCCGGGGACATCACTCTGGAACGATGGCAGGCATACGTGGCCGCACTCACGTACGCCGCGGGCCAGGCCGAGGCGGCGACCGGCGCCCTCGCCGTCCAGTCGCCCGAGGGCACCATTCGTGGGCTGGCCAGCTACCGCGTCGCGCTCGATCTCTTGCACGGCCGCGTCCTGGTGGTCGAGCAGTTCGTCGTCAGCAGCCGTCTCTACCGCCGCCCGGTCGCCACCCAACTCCTCGAAGGCTTGGACGAGCTGGCCCGCAAGCTCGACTGCGCGGCGATCCACGCAACCTTCCCCAGGAAGTTCCGCTGGCTTATCGACTTCTTCCGGCGCTCACACTACGGCAGCGGCAGGTGCTACATGTGCAAGCGGCTCGCTGCCACGACCCGAAAGGGGTGGGGCGGCACGACGCCCCGACTCGTGCGAGGGTAAGCTAGCCTGCGCCGGCGGGCTCCACGCTCACGCGCCTCTCGCCGTCAGAGCATGCCGAGCTCCAGCCGGGCCGCCTCGGTCATCATGTCCGGGCACCAGGGCGGGTCCCACACCACCTCCGCCTTCACATCGGTGACGCCGGGAACCGCACTCACCCTGGCCTCCACCTCCGCGGGCATGCTCCCCGCTACGGGGCAGCCCGGCGACGTGAGGCTCATCGTGATCTTGACCCCTCCCTCGCCGTCGATCCGGACATCGTAAACGAGCCCGAGCTCGTAAATGTTCACTGGGATCTCCGGGTCATAGACCGTGCGCAGCGCGTCGATCACCTTCTCCCTCAGCCCCTCGGGCTCGGAGGGCCGAGGCTGCTCAACATGCCTGTGCGGGCTCCCGTCGGCTAGCCAGCCCAACGCGCCGCTCTCATCCGGCTTATCCACGCTCATGCCCGTTCTCCCTTAGCTTGCGACCTTCCCTACTCGGTCGTCACGCGCTCTTCGCAGCGGTCCATCGCCGCCCTGAGGGTGTGCCAAGCGAGCGTCGCGCATTTCACACGGATCGGGAACTGCCGCACGCCGGCCAGCACGGTGAGCTTGTCCAACTCTTCCATTCCCTCCTGCTGAAACAGACCATCGCCGGCGACGAGGTTCTGGAAGCGAGCGAACAACGCGTACGCTTCGGCCACCGTCATACCCTTCACCGCCTCGGTCATCAGCGAGGCGGAGGCGACGGAAATGGCGCACCCGACGCCGTCGAAGGCGGCGTACCGGACCACGCCGTCCTCCACGGCGAGGTAAACCGTCATCCGGTCGCCGCAGAGCGGGTTGAAGCCCTTCGCCTCCCGATTGGCGTCGGCGGGACGGCCGAAGTTCCGGGGGTGCCTGCTGTGGTCGAGGATGACCTCCTGATACAGCTCGCGGAGATCGAACATCAGGCAAACATCCGGACGACCTTGCGCACCCCCGCGGCTAAGGCCTCTGCGTCCTGGCGCGTGTTGTAGAGGCCGCAGGAGGCACGCACGGTGGCCGGCACGCCGAACCGGTCCATCACCGGCTGGGCGCAGTGGTGGCCGGCGCGCACAGCGATTCCCTCGTAGTCCAGCACGGTGCCCGCATCGTGCGGATGGACGCCCTCGATCGTGAAAGAAACGATGCTGGCCTTGTCCTTCGCCGTGCCGATGATGCGGACGCTGTTGATCTCCTCGAGAAGGCCGGTGGCGCAAGCCAGGATCGCCCTTTCGTGGGCGCCGATCGCCTCAAGGCCCGCCGCCGTCACATAGTCGATCGCCGCCCCGAGCCCGATCGCGCCCACGATGTGCGGCGTGCCCGCCTCGTACCTATGGGGGATGTCCTTGTAGTCCGTCTTCTCGAAGGTGACGGTGCGGATCATCTCGCCCCCGCCATGATAGGGCGGCATGGCCTCCAGGAGCTCCGCCTTGGCGTAGAGCGCCCCGATTCCCGTAGGTCCGTACAGCTTGTGCCCGGAGAAGACATAGAAGTCGCAGTCAAGCGCCTGGACGTCCACCGGGAGGTGAGGCACGGCCTGGCAGCCGTCGACCAGGACGGGAACGCCCCGCGCGTGCGCCAGCCGGACGATCTCGGCAAGGTCGGTGATCGTCCCCAGAGCGTTGGAGCAATGGGTGATCGCGACGAGCTTCGTGCGCGGGCCCAGGAGCCCTTCGTACTCGTCCATGAGGAGCTCGCCGGCGTCGTCGATGGGCGCGACCTTGAGGACGATCCCCTTCTCCTCCCGGAGGATCTGCCAGGGCACGATGTTCGAGTGGTGCTCCATCGCCGAGAGGACGACCTCGTCGCCCTCGCGGAGAAACGCGCGACCATACGTCTGGGCGACGAGGTTGATCGCCTCGGTGGCGCCCCGCACGAAGACGATCTCGCGCGCCTCACGGGCATTGAGGAAACGCTGGACCTTGGCCCTCGCCGCCTCGAACGCCTCGGTGGCCCGCAGGCTCAGCTCGTAGAGCCCGCGGTGGATGTTCGCATACTCCTCCTCGTACCAGTAGCGGACGGCCTCGATCACCACCCGCGGTTTCTGGGCGCTGGCGGCACTGTCGAGGAAGACGAGCGGTAATTTTCCGTAAACTCTGCGCTTGAAGATCGGAAAGTCC
Source organism: Alphaproteobacteria bacterium (assembly GCA_046759785.1). Taxonomy (GTDB): domain Bacteria; phylum Pseudomonadota; class Alphaproteobacteria; order JBHICW01; family JBHICW01; genus JBHICW01. Next base: position 32,212 of record JBHICW010000002.1, on the reverse strand, counting down.
TGCCTGAGCCGCGGGACGTCGGGCGCCTCCAGGGACGGGCGCTTGAGAGTCTGATCGACCGCGTCAGCCACCGCTTTCATGGCGCTTCCTCACCCTCGGGGTTGCGCGAGCCAGCCGTCGACGACCCGCTCGAGGTGGTCGCGCACGCCCTTGATCTCCACGCCGCCCAGCCCTTCGGCGACGAACCCCTCGACGAGCAGGCGCTCGGCCAGCTCCCGGTCCAGGCCCCGGGACCGGAGGTAGAACACGGCGTCGGCGTCCAGTTCTCCGACGGTGGCACCATGGCTGCACTTGACGTCGTCGGCGTGGATCTCGAGCTCGGGCTTCGTGTCCACCCGGGCCCGCCGCGAAAGCAGCAGGTTCCGGTTGAGCTGGTGGGCGTCCGTCTTCTGGGAGTCCGGGCGGACCACGATCGTACCCTGGAAAACCCCATGCGCCGCATCCATCAGGACGCCCTTGTACACCTCCTTGCTGAAGCCCTCAGGGGCGGCGTGATCGATCCGAGTGGTGGTGTCCGCATGTTGCTCGCCTCTCACCAGGTATAGGCCGTCGAGGCGGCAGTCGATGTTGCGGCCGGCCAACACCGTGGCGATCTCGTGGCGCGAAAGGCCCGCTCCGGTCGTCAGCACGAAGCTCCCGTACGTGCTGCCGCGCGCGAGGTCGGCCCGCGTCGCGGCCAAGTGAAAGGCCCCCAGCCCCTCCTGTTGCAGCTTGACGTGGCGAACCGCGGCCTCCTCCTCGGCGACCACCTCGGTGACGGCGTTGGTCCAGTAACCCGCGGCTCCCGGACCCGCGTAGGATTCGACAAGCGTGACCGCGCTCCCCGGTTCGGCCAGTACCAGGTTACGCACATGAATCGCGGTCGCCGCCGCCTTCCGCGTCGCCAGGAAAATGAGGTGCACGGGCTCCTCGATGACCGCAGCACGGGGGATCTTGAGCACGGCGCCGTCCGCCATGAACGCGGTGTTGAGAGCGATGAGGGCCTCTCCGTCTATCCTGTCCGCACGCCCCAGCTGCGACTCGATGAGATCCGGCTCGCACGCGAGCGCCTCGGCGAGGCTCATGAGCTTCACCCCGGCCGGAAGCCTGCCGAGATCGGAGAGGTCGCGTCGAACGTGTCCGTCGACGAAGACGAGCAGGTGAGAGTGCCGCTCGCGCAAAACGAATGGCTCCAACGCGCGCCGGCCCACCTTTTGCGTCGAGGCAGCAACAGGCTTAAAGACGGCCTGCGCGAGCGGCGCGAGGTTCGTAAATTTCCACGCCTCCATCCTGGGCGTGGGGAAGCCTGCGACCGCGAAACGCTCGATCGCCTCGTCCCGAATCCTGCCGAGCCACGGCAAACGCCCACCCGGCAGAGCCGCCGTTGCCTCCGCGAACACGGCGAGGTAGCCGGCGACGACGTCGCGGCTTCCGTCCATGCCCGCGAGCCCTTTCGTTCCGCCGGCAGACCCCGTCATGCCACCGCCGTCCGCTCGCCCGAGCCGAACGTCACGTACCCCTTCTCCTCCACCTCGAGCGCCAGCTCCCTGCCGCCGGAGCGCACGATCCGACCGCCGACGAGCACGTGTACGCGGTCGGGCACCGTGTAGTTGAGCAAGCGCTGGTAGTGGGTGATGAGCACGATGGCCCGCTCCGGCATCCTCAGCGCGTTAACCCCGTTCGCCACCACCTTGAGGGCGTCGATGTCGAGCCCCGAGTCGGTCTCGTCGAGGACCGCGAGCCGTGGGTCGAGCACGGCCAAATGAAGGATCTCGTTGCGCTTCTTCTCGCCGCCCGAAAACCCCACGTTCACGGGCCGCTGCAGCAGCTTGTCGTCCATCTGAAGAAGCCGGACCTTCTCGCGCGCGAGCCGCAAGAACTCCATCGCGTCCAGCTCAGCGAGACCGCGGTGCTTCCGCACCGCGTTCACCGCCGCCTTCAGGAAGTTCATGCCGCTCACCCCCGGGATCTCCACGGGGTACTGGAAGCCCAGGAAGATCCCTTCGCAGGCGCGCCGCTCGGGCGCCATGGCAAGAAGATCCTCGCCCTCGTAAAGCACCTCGCCGGCCGTCACCTCGTAGCCCTCGCGCCCAGCGAGCACGTACGCCAGCGTGCTCTTGCCGGAGGCATTGGGACCCATGATGGCGTGGACCTCGCCCGCCTCGACATTGAGGTCGACGCCGCGCAGGATCTCCTCGTCCTGCACCTTCACGTGAAGGTCCCTGATCTCGAGCATGCTTTCGGGCTCTCGTTTGAGGTGGCGGCTCAGCCGACGCTGCCTTCGAGGCTGATACCGACCAGCTTCTGCGCCTCGACCGCGAACTCCATGGGCAGGTTCTGCAAGACCTGCTTGCAGAAGCCGTTGACGACCATCGACACCGCGTCCTCCGCCGAAAGGCCACGCTGCATGCAGTAGAAGAGCTGGTCGTCGCCGATCTTGGAGGTGGTCGCCTCGTGCTCCACCCGGGCGGTGTGGTTCATGACCTCGATGTAGGGCACGGTGTGGGCGCCGCACCGGTCGCCGAGGAGCAGGGAGTCGCACTGGGTGTAGTTGCGCGCGTCCGCCGCCTTCGGCAGAACCCTTACCAGGCCGCGGTACGTGTTCTGCGCGAACCCGGCGGAGATGCCCTTGGAGATGATCGTGCTGCGGGTGTTGCGGCCGATGTGGATCATCTTGGTGCCCGTGTCGGCCTGCTGGCGGTTGTTGGTCATCGCCACCGAATAGAACTCGCCGACCGAGTTCTCCCCCTGCAGGATGCAGCTCGGATACTTCCACGTGATCGCCGACCCGGTCTCAACCTGGGTCCAGGAGATCTTGGAGTTCCTTCCCCGGCAAGCACCGCGCTTGGTGACGAAGTTGTAAATGCCGCCCTTGCCGTCCTTGTCGCCCGGGTACCAGTTCTGGATCGTCGAGTACTTGATCTCCGCGTCGTCGAGGGTGACGAGCTCCACCACCGCGGCGTGGAGCTGGTTCTCATCTCGCATGGGCGCCGTGCAGCCCTCGAGATAGCTCACGTAGCTTCCTTTCTCGGCGATGATGAGCGTGCGCTCGAACTGGCCCGTCTTCTCCGCGTTGATGCGGAAGTAGGTGGACAGCTCCATGGGGCAGCGCACCCCAGGCGGCACGTATGCGAAGGACCCGTCGCTGAAGACGGCGGAGTTGAGCGTGGCGAAGAAGTTGTCGTTATACGGCACCACGGTGCCGAGGTACTTGCGCACCAGATCGGGGTGCTGTTCGACCGCCTCCGACAGCGAACAGAAGATGATCCCGAGCTCGGCCAGCTGCTCCTTGAAGGTGGTCGCGACCGAAATGCTGTCGAAGACCGCGTCCACCGCCACGCCCGCGAGCCGCTCCTGCTCCTTGAGCGGAATGCCCAACTTCTCGTACGTGCGGAGGAGTTCGGGGTCGACCTCGTCCAGGCTCTTCGGGCCCGAGGCGGACTGGGGCGCGGCGTAGTAGTACGCGTCCTCATAGTCGATCGGCGGATGCTCGACCCGCGCCCAGCGGGGCTCTTTCATCTCCCTCCACGCGCGGTACGCTTTCAGCCGCCAGTCGAGCAGCCAGCCCGGCTCGTTCTTCTTCGCCGAGATGAAGCGGACGGTGTCCTCGTTGAGCCCGCGGGGTGCCCGCTCCGCCTCGATTTCGGTGACGAAGCCGTACTTGTACTCGGCGCGCGTCGCGGACCGGATGGTCTCCATCGAGTCTGGGGATCCCGCCATAACTTGTTTCTACCTTCCCACGAAACGCCTGCTTTGCGCTCTGCCGGCCGCCCGGCGGTTACGAAGCCTTCACCCTCATTCCCTTCTGCCGCGCCGCCACGGGGACGACGGGGAGCCACGGCGTCATCATGTCCGCCAGCAATAGCTCCTCGAGGGCGCCTCTCACGGCGTTGTTGATCTTCCGCCAGTGGTTGCGGACCGGGCAGGAGGGTTCAAGGCCGCAGTCGCCGGGTGCGTCCTCGATACACTCTGTCAATGCGACCGAGCCATCGAACGGGCCGATGATGTCGGCAATGGAAATCTGCTCGGCCGGCCGCGCAAGCGTGTAGCCGCCGCGGGCCCCGCGGTGGGACATGAGCAGTCCCTCCCGCGCCAGCACCTTCAGGATCTTGCTCACGGTCGGCGCCGGAACCCGCGTCGCCAGCGCGAGTTCAGGCGCGGTACTCAAACGCTCGGGCTTGGCCGCAAGGTGCGTCATCAACACGACCGCATAGTCCGCTAATCTGCTCAGCCGAATCACGGGGTCACACCTCGAATGCAAATAGGACTAACTAGGTCCTCTTTCGTCCAAATAAGCCTTCGCACCCGTATGTCAAGGGAAATCTGTACCACCGCCACCGGTCGGACTCACCCGAGGCTTCCCACCCGCACCGGACCGCGGCGGCGCAGGACCGCCGTAGCGTCCCCCACAACCGAGCACCCGGCGCGGGACGCGTGGCGCCGGGCCGTGGTTCGTGGCATTCTGAAGCCGGCGGACGTTCGCGCCGGGAGATCCGAACGAGAGCCGAGCATGCAACGGAGACGCGAACAGCGCGCCAGCAGGCTGTACCTGGTCGGAGCGCTTCTCCTCTCGGCACTCGTCGGGGCGTGGGCCGCGGCCGGAAACGCGGCCACCGGAAAGACGTCCGCGGCGGCGCGGGCCGAGCGGCACATGGTGGCGGCGGCGAACCCGCTCGCCGCACAGGCGGGGCTCGCCATACTACGTGTGGGAGGAAGTGCGGTCGACGCCGCCATCACGACGCAGCTCGTGCTCAACCTCGTCGAGCCCCAGTCGTCGGGCATCGGCGGGGGCGGTTTCCTGCTTCACTTCGACGCCTCGACGGGCCGGGTGACGGCTTACGACGGCCGCGAGACGGCGCCGGCCGCCGCGACGCCCGACCTGTTTCTCGACGCGGACGGCAACCCGCTTCCGTTCTACGAGGCGGTCGTCGGCGGACGCTCCGTGGGGGTGCCGGGCCTCATTCGCATGCTCGAAATGGCCCACAGGGACCACGGGCGACTGCCGTGGTCCGCCCTCCTCGCCCCAGCAATCGACCTGGCGCAGAACGGCTTCCCGGTCTCGCCCCGCCTCCACGCACTGATCGCGGGCGCCAGGGAGCTCAACGCCTTTCCGGACACTACGGCTTACTTCTTCACCCCGAACGGCGCCCCAAAGCCGGTCGGCACGCGGCTCAAGAACCCCGCGCTCGCCGTCACCCTCCGCAGGATCGCGGCGGAGGGCGCGGAGGCCTTCTACCGCGGCGAGATCGCGAAGGACGTCGCGCGGGCCGTGCAGGGGGTCCCGCGGAACCCGGGACGACTTACGCTTGCCGACCTCGCGGGCTACAAGGCGCGCCGGGTCGAGCCGGCGTGCGCCCCCTATCGCGTCTGGCGCGTCTGCGGGATGGGGCCGCCGAGCTCGGGCGGCGTCACCACGCTCCAGATCTTGGGAGTCCTGGAGCGGTTCGACCTCGGCGCGCTGAAGGCCGGTTCCCTCGACGCGGTGCATCTGATCGCCGAGGCGAGCCGCCTGGCCTATGCGGATCGGGCCCGCTACCTCGCCGACGACGCGTTCGTGCCGGTGCCGGTCGATGGCCTCCTTGACGAGGGCTACCTCGCGGGCCGGGCGGCGCTGATCGTCCCCGAAAAGACCATGGGGACCGCTGCGCCGGGGCTTCCGCCGAACGCGCGGGCGGTCCCGGACGTACCCGAGCCGGCGAAGGGCCAGCCCTCGACCACACACATCAGCGTCGTCGACGCCGACGGGAACGCCGTGGCGCTCACGAGCAGCATCGAAACGGCCTTCGGATCCCGGCTCATGGTCCGCGGGTTCCTCCTCAACAACCAGCTCACCGACTTCGCCTTCCGCCCCGAGGTCGAGGGACGCGCGGTGGCCAACCGCGTGGAACCCGGCAAGCGACCGCGCTCCTCGATGGCCCCGACTCTGGTGTTCGACCGCGACGGTCGGCTCGTCATGGCCGTTGGCTCGCCAGGCGGTTCGCGCATCATCGCGTACGTGGTGGGCGCGATCGTCGCGGTGCTCGACTGGGGTCTCGACATGCAGCAGGCGGTCGCCCTGCCCCACCACGTGAACCGCAACGGCGCCACGGAGCTCGAGGCGGGGACCGAACTGGAGGCGTTGGTCCCGGCTCTCGAGGCCCGCGGGCACGAGGTCGAGGTACGCGAACTCAACAGCGGCCTTCACGGCATCCTGGTCACCCCGCGCGGCCTCGTGGGCGGCGCCGATCCCCGTCGCGAGGGCGTCGCGTTGGGCGATTGAGCGCACCGCGGGTGGCGCGCCCGACCACTCCGTCCATGCGGCGCCGCCGGAGACCGCCTACCTCAAGTGACCCACCCTTCGGCTCGACCGACTCTTCGACCGTCCGCCGGCCCCTCGCCTGGCCTCACCCGCGGGAAGTGACAGGCGGAACGTGGTCCCGCTCGCGTCGCTCTTAATGAGGGTGAGGTCTCCGCCATGGCCGCGGACGAGCTCGCGTGAGATCGCCAGGCCCAGCCCCACGCCGCCGGGCCGGGCCGAGCCCGTGAACGGCTCGAACAGGTGCTCCCGAGCCGCCGGGGGCAGGCCGGGGCCGGAGTCCGCGACCTCGACCTCGACCGCGTGGGTGGAGCGCCGGGCGGCGATCCGCACCTCTCCCGGCCCGTCGATCGCCTCGACGGCATTGCGAGCGAGGTTCAGGAGCACCCGGAAGATCTGGTCGCGGTCGGCGTTGACCTCGATCGCGGAGTCGACCTCGTTCCGCCAGGCGACATCGCCGTCCGTCGGGAGCGCGAGCGCGTTACCGACCTCGTCCACCAGCGGGGCAAGCGCGAGAGATGATTTCGCGGGCTCGGACTCGTCGGGACGGGCGAAACGCAGAGTCGCCTCGCAAAGGGCAACGGCTCGGTTGATCGCGTTCATGAGCGTCGGGGTCTGGCGCTGGACCTCCGGATCACCGCTGTGAGCGAGGCGGTCGGAGACCAGCACGGCGGTGGAAAGAATGTTGCGCAAGTCGTGGTTGATCTTGCTCACCCCAGCCCCGAGCGCGGCGAGATGCCGTCGCTGCCCGAGCGCGGCCCTGAGCCCCCGCTGCATCCGCGCAAGCTCTCGCTGGGCGACCCCGATCTCGTCGCTACGGCCCGTGACCGTGATTCCCGACGAGGCGTCCTCCGGCGTCTCGCGAAAGGCCACCATGCTTTCCGTCATGCGGCGCATAGGGCGGACCATCAGCCAATGGAGGCTCAGGTAGACGAGGGCGGCCGTCATCAGCGACAGGACGATGGAAAGGATGAGGATGCGGCGGGAGTAGTCGAGCATCTCTGCACGCATCGGCGCCTCGTCCATCGTGATGTCGACGCCCACCCGCGGGTCCAGCCGCGCCGGTCCCATTACGCGAATCAAGCGCCCCTCGGGGTGCGCGAGAGTGACGAAGGCCTCGCGGATGAGGGTGACGGGCGTCGCCTTGTCGAGGTCGAAGCCGGCGTCGACGCTCTCGGGCATTTCGCCGAGGACGAAGTAGGCCGCGTCCGGCCGCATGAGCGCGATGGACCTGACGCGGGCGTGGAGAAGCAGCTCCCGCTCGAGCCCGGGTGTCACCACGCCATCCGGAGCCGCCTCCACCGCGAGCGACGCCTGGTGCCCCGCGGCCAGGCGCTCCTCTAGGTAGACGAGGCGGTACCGCGCGATGGAGGGCACGTAAATCAGGACCTCCCCGACCATCACGAAGGCCACCGTGAGCACGAGGAGGCGCGCCGAAAGGCTGCGGGTCAGTGGTGGAAGCGTGATCTTCGTGCCCACCATGCACTCAGACTAAAGCACAAGTCTTTGCCCGTGCCAGAGCCTAGGCATGGGCCAGGCCGCGCTTGCCGCTTAGGGCTCAGCCGAACCGCGCCAGCAGGCGGACGATCTTGCGGGTGCGCTCACTGAAGAGGGCGGGCTCGAAGAAGCTGGCGGCCGCACGCCGGTTGACCTCCCCGAGCGTCGGGTAGGGCGCGATGATCCGGGCGAGGGTGCCGACCCGGAGCCGGCGCTGGATGGCGAGGATCCAGGGCTGAAGAAGCTCACCCGCGTGCCGGCCGACGATGGAGGCGCCGAGCACCCGCCCCCGCCCTGTGGTCACCACCTTGACGAGGCCGTCCGCGCGACGTTCCGTCCGGGCGCGGTCGTTCTCGGCAAACGGCCACCGGAGCACACGGATCGCCGCCACATCATCCCGCGCCTGCTCCTCCGTCATGCCCACGTGGGCGACCTCCGGATCCGTAAAAGTCACCCACGGAAGCGCCCGGTAGTCCACCTTGCTGGGAATCCGGAACAGCGCGTTGCGAAGGACGATGCCGGCCTGGTAAGCGGCGAGATGCGTGAACTGGTAGTCGCCGATCACGTCGCCGACGGCGAACACGCGCCGATTGCTGGTCCTCAATCGGGCGTCCACCTCGATGCCCTTGGGGCCGTACCGCACGCCCGCAACCTCCAGATCGAGCCCCTCTACGGCCGGGCGCCGGCCGACGGCGAGCAGAAGGTGGGAGCCTTCGATCCGACGGCAGGCACCCTCCCGCTCCACCGTCACCGCGACGCGATTTTCGTGGCGCGCCACCTCGACCACGCGCGCGCCCTCCAGCACGTCCACGCCTTCGGCTCTCAGGCAGGTCTTGAGGATTTCGGCAAGCTCCGGGTCGTCGCGCGGGAGAAGTCGGCGGCGCTGCACGACGGTGACGCGGGCGCCGAGCCGTTGGTGGGCCTGCGCCACCTCGCAACCAATCGGCCCCCCGCCCACGATGGTCAAGTGTTCCGGCCGCGCCCGGTTGTCGAAGATCGTCTCGTTGGTGTAATAGGGAACCTCGTCGAGGCCCTTGAGGTCCGGCACCGCGGGCCGACTTCCGCTGGCGACCACGAAGCGACGCGCGACAACACGATAGAGGCCGGCCGTGACCTCGGTCGGGCCGGTGAACCGGGCCGCGTCCCGGATCACCTTCACGCCCAGCCCCTCGAACCGCTCCTCCGAGTCCTGGGGTGCGATCGCCGCCATGACCTCGTGAACGTGACGGTGGACGGCGGCGAAGTCGACCTCCGGGTTGGGGCCGTTGACGCCGAGCGCTCCGCCATCACGGACCGCCTGGGCCGCCGCGGCGGCGGCCAGCAGGGACTTGGACGGCACGCAGCCGTAATTCAGGCAGTCGCCGCCCATCTTGTCTCTCTCTATCAGGACCGTAGATGCCCCGAGTCGGCTTGCCCCGGCGGCCACGGTGAGGCCGCCAGAGCCCGCACCGATCACACAGAGGTCCACCTTCAGCGTCTCGGCCATTGCCACCTCCCTTCGGGCTGAGCGACGGCCTCAGCGGCGGCCCCGCCGCCGTCAAGCACGGCGAGCGACGACGACGGGCGGGTCGGTGGGCGCGCCACTACGCTTGCTTGTGCGCCGAGCGACTCGCCTATCCCTTCACGATGAGCCGGTAGTCCGGGGTGGTGTTCAAGGGGCAGGAATAGAGGTATTCGCCCTCCTTGAGCTCGACCGCATAGTCCTTGGTCGCGCCAAGCGCCAATCCGCCACCGGATACGCTGACCTTGGTCAATTGGTGGAGGGGGTTCCGCCAGTCGTAGTCGCGTTCGCGCACCCAAAAGCCCAGGGCATACGGCACGTCCACGTTGGTGACCCGGAAGACGTACTTGCCGGGCTTGAGTTCCAGAACCCGGGCCTTGGCCAGGCGCTCCTCGCCAGTCTTCGCGTTGATGGCGTCACAATCCGCCTTCTTAGTCGTCGTGAACCCATGATCGACCCCGTTCTCGGGCTCCAGGAACTGGCAGGCAACCTGCGTCAGCTCGATGACCGTGGCCTCCTCGCCGGCGGCCGGCCCCTTGGCGACCAGGGCAATGAGAGCCACCGCCCCAGCGGCGGCGCGCATGCTTGCAACAAGACTCTGTCTCGCTTCCATGACTCCTACCTCCAACGTTCTTTTCGGTAAGCACCCCCCGGCGCGGAGCGCACGCGCCAGGGCCGGGCGCTTTGCCTTTTCCCGCCCATATGGGTGCGCCCGAATCGTTCGCGAATCAAAACCCGCCGACCGACCCTGATCCCGGCCCGCTCCACGGGCGGGCGCCCCGCCGCACCGTCATCCACGCCGCGCCTTCACCTTCCTGTACACCACGGGGAGGAGGGCCAGGACACCCAGGCCTACGAGGGCGATCCTGACCTCCGTCGTGAACGCATTGGCCGGGGTGAACTCCGGCCCGGCGTCGAACACGCTCCCGAGACCCGCGCCGACGCTGGCGTAGATGAAGCCTGCGGGCGCGATGCCGACGAGCGTCGCAAAGAAATAGGTCCTGAGCCTTACGCCCAAAAATGCCGGCACCAGGTTGACGATGAAGAAAGGAAAGAGCGCAACCAGGCGCAGGAACAGGAGGTAGTTCAGCGCGTTCTCTTGGAACCCCGCCTCCATCCTCTTCATCCAGGGACCGGCGCGCGCCCGCAGCGGATCGCCTAGAGCCGTCTTGGCCACCACGAACACGATCGTCGCGCCGAGGGTGGCGGCGAGGACCGCGTAAACGGTGCCGGCGAGGATCCCGAACAGGAACCCACCGGCGATCGTCATGACTGCGGCGACTGGAAGGGAGCAGGCGACGAGGGCGGCGTAGATCGCCACGAAAGCGAGCACCGCCAGGATGCGGTTCTCCTCGACGAAGGCGAGGAGAAAGGCCCGGTGCTCGCGCAGCGCCTCGAAGCTCACGTAGCGGTCGAGGCCAAGGGCAAAGAACGCGACGGCCAGGGCCGCCAGGACGGCCACCGGAAGAAGCCGCTTCAGCACAACGGTGCGCAGGCGCCGAACCTCGTGGTTCCCGGCCATTGCCTTGCCCCCATAGCTCACGCTACCGGGTCCTGCGAGCCTAGCACAGCTATCCACGTGCTGCCCATGGCGGCCGGGCCTCACCGTGCCGCGTGGGTCAGCCATGAGTGGTACGGGTAGCCGGCACGACGGCCCCTCGGTTGCGGGCGGCCGCAAGCGCGACCGTCGGGCCGCGAACGGAAAACCGGGCAACGCTCATGAACTCTCGCCGCCTCCTTTTTTCAAGAAACGCGCCTTGAGACTCGGGGCAGGAACGGCCTCCACCGCGTCCACTGATAAAGCGATATGGCGCGATTGAGGCACGGGACCATCCGCCGTCACCGACATGTGATGCGTCGTGAACCCGTCTTCGACTCCCTGCGCGAACCGGCCGGTGATTGACTCGCCTGCGCCGAGACCCTATACAGCGGAGCCGGTCCCGTTCGCCGCCGCGGCGGAACCCGGGGACGGAGTCCGAGTCGTGAAGCGCACCTTTCAGCCGAGCGTCCTAGTCCGCAAACGCCGTCACGGCTTCCGCGCTCGCAAGGCGACCGCCAGCGGCCGCAGGATCCTCGCCAGACGCCGCGCCAAGGGGCGCAAGCGCCTATCCGCTTGAGTGGATGAACGCGTCAGTCGGGCGGCTTCAGCGGCGGTCGGACTTCCTCCGCGTGGCGGCCGCGCGGAGGAAGTGTGTCATGCCCGGGCTGATCTTGCAGGCTTTCCCCAATAAGGCCGCGAGCCGCGTGCCCGGCCGGTTTCGCGTCGGCTTCACGGTGAGCCGGAAGGTAGGGAAGGCGGTCGCCCGCAACCGGGCCAGACGCCGGCTGCGGGCGGTGGTGGACGCGGTGATGCCGACGCGCGCGGCGCCGGGCCACGACTACGTTCTCATCGCCCGCCACGCCACGCTCGCCCGGCCCTTTGCAGCGCTCGCCGGGGACTTGGAGAAGGCCTTGCACCGCCTGGGCGCCCTGCGGCCGGCGGGCGCCGGCGGGTGGGAGGGCCGGTCATGAACCTGCTCTCGGCCTTGCTCGGCGGTCTCGTTCGCCTTTACCAGCTGCTGGTGTCTTCGTGGCTCGCGCCCAGCTGCCGCTTCACGCCGACGTGCTCGGCGTACACGCGCGAGGCCCTTGTCCGCCATGGAGCCGTCCTCGGGACGTGGCTGGCGCTCCGGCGCCTCGCCCGCTGTCACCCCTGGGGCGGCTCGGGGTTTGATCCGGTACCCCCGCGCGTGAGGCTCATGACCGCGCGGCGGCGGAGCTAAAGCCCAGTCAGGTCCGGGTCGGATCATGCTCGAGCAGCGCAATCTGATCCTCGCGATCGTCCTGTCCGTCGCGATCCTGCTGGGCTTCCAGATCTTCTACGAGATCCCACGTCTTCAGGAAGAGGCGGAGCGCCAGGCGCTCGAGGAGACAACCGCGGTGGAAACGGGCGAGACCGTGGCGCCGGAGGCGGAGGTGGACATTCCCGCGCCCCCCGGAGTGGTCGAGGAGGCAGTCCTCCCCAGCCCGCCGACCCGCCAGGAAGCGCTGGAGCGCGAGCCTAGAATCTGGATCGAAGGGCCGCGATTGCGCGGTTCGCTGACACTGGTCGGAGCCCTGATCGACGACGTGACGCTCTCGGACTACCGCGCGAGCATCGACCCGGCAAGCCCCGAGATCGTCGTCTTCTCCCCCGTCGCCGCGCCCGATCGCCCCCCCGCGACATCGGGGTTCGCCTTCCTCCCAACGCGACAGGAGCCGCCGTCGGGTCTCCATCGGTACTTTGCCCAGTTCGGCTGGATCGTCCAGGACAAGAGCGTCCGCGTGCCCGACAGCAACACCCTGTGGACGGCGGGCGGCGAGGTTCTCACCGCCACGACCCCCGTGACATTGACTTGGGACAACGGCTCCGGCCTCCGCTTCACCCGTCGGATCGCGCTCGACGACGACTACATGTTCACGATCACCCAGCGGGTGGAGAATTCGGGGCCGGAGGACGTGACCCTTTCCCCTTACGGGCTCGTGAGCCGCACGGGAACCCCGCCTACCCTCGGCTTCTGGATCCTTCATGAAGGCCCGCTCGGGGTGTTCGACGGGGTCCTCGACGAGATCGACTACGACGAGATCCAGGAGGAGGGAGAGCGGACGCAGAAGAGCACCGGCGGCTGGATTGGGATCACCGATAAGTACTGGCTGGCCGCGCTGGTTCCCGACCAGACCGTGCCGTTCACGGCCCGGTTCATCCATGCCTCTCAGAACGGAGAGGATAGGTACCAGGTGGACTTCTACGGTCCCACGCAGACGGCGCCCCCCGGCGGAGCAATAGAGGTCACCGGCCGGCTTTTCGCCGGCGCCAAGGAGGTCCATCTTCTCGACGCTTACGAGCGCGACCCCGGCGTGGTGCGGTTCGACCTCGCCGTGGATTTCTGGTGGTTCAAATTCATCGCCCGGCCCATCTTCGAGGTCCTGCATTTCTTCAACCGGCACATCGGCAACTTCGGCGTGGCGATCCTGCTCCTCACCCTGATCATCAAGCTCCTGTTCTTCCCGCTCGCCAACAAGTCGTATGTGGCGATGAGCAAGATGAAGAAGCTCCAGCCCGAGATGATGCAGCTCAGGGACCAGTACAAGGACGACAAGGTCAGGATGCAGCAGGAGCTGATGGCGCTCTACAAGCGGGAGAAGGCGAACCCCGCCTCGGGCTGCCTGCCGATCGTCATACAGATCCCCGTCTTCTTCGCGCTTTACTGGGTGCTTTTCGTCGCCATCGAGATGCGCCATGCCCCCTTCTTCGGCTGGATCCAGGACCTGTCGGCGCCGGACCCCCTCTCGCTCTTCAACCTTTTCGGCCTGCTTCCCATCGATCCGTTCTTCACGCTCGGCGTCTGGCCGCTGATCATGGGGCTCACCATGCTCCTCCAGATGCGGCTCAACCCCCAGCCCGCCGACCCAACCCAGGCCAAGATCATGATGGCGCTGCCGGTGGTGTTCACCTTCTTGTTCGCCACGTTCCCGGCCGGATTGGTGATCTATTGGACGTGGAACAACGTCCTTTCCATCGCCCAGCAGTGGGTCATCATGAAGCGTATGGGCGTCAAGATAGGTGGCAAGACGTGAGGCGACGGGCATGGGCGGAGGGGATCCCGGGGGCGGCGTGGCACGGCACGTGCCGATCAAGGAGGCGCGCGCGCTCTTCCGCCAGGCCTGTACGTTCAAGGGAGCGGCCATCGGGCGCGAAGGACTTTCCGCTGCCGGTTTGCCCGAGGTCGCCTTCGCCGGCCGCTCCAACGTCGGCAAGTCGAGCCTGATCAACGCGCTTACCGGCCGACACGGTCTCGTACGCACCTCCCGCACGCCTGGCCGCACCCAAACCATCAACTTCTTCGAACTCGGGGGTCGCCTCATGCTGGTTGACCTTCCCGGCTATGGGTATGCGCGCGCGGCCAAGGCCAACGTCGCCGCGTGGACGGCGCTGGTGGACGCCTACCTGACGGGGCGCCCTGAGCTTTGCCGGACCTGTCTCCTGATCGACGCCCGCCGCGGCCCGATGGCGAGCGACCGCCGCGTCATGGCCGCGCTCGACGACGCCGCCGTCTCGTATCAGGTCGTGGTGGTGAAAGCCGACAAGGCGAAGGACGCGGAGCTCGCCCAGACGCTCGCCGACATCGAACGGGAGCTCGCGGTCCACCCCGCCGCACACCCGGAGGTGATCGCCACAAGCGCCGTCAAGGGCACAGGCCTCGACGCCTTGCGGGGCGCCCTCGCCGCGCTGGCGGCGCCGGCAGGCATGGACTAGATTGGGCGGCGATGAAGCCGAAGCAGATCGGGGAGACCAAGCACTGGCTTAGGACGGCCGCCACCCTCACGGAGGCGCTGCCTTACATGCGGCGCTTCAGCGGCGAGACGTTTGTGATCAAGTTCGGGGGGCACGCGATGGGCGATGTCCGGTTGGCCGAGAAATTCGCCCGCGACCTGGTGCTGATCAAACAGGTCGGCATCAACCCGGTCGTCGTCCACGGCGGCGGCCCCCAGATCGGAGAGATGCTGGACCGGCTCAAGATCAAGAGTTCGTTCGTCGACGGCCTGAGGGTTACCGACGGCGGCACGGTGGAGATCGTCGAGATGGTGCTCTCAGGGTCCATCAACAAGCAAATCGTCTCGGCGATCAACCGGGCCGGCGGCCGGGCGGTCGGGCTTTCGGGCAAGGATGGTCGGCTGATCGAGGCGCACAAGCTGCGGCGATCCCGCCGCGATCCGGATTCGAACATCGAGAAGAGCCTCGACCTCGGTTTCGTCGGCGAGCCGACCCGCATCAACCCCGAGGTCCTGAAGGACCTCAAGGGTTCGGACCTCATTCCGGTCATCGCCCCCATCGGCGGCGGCCCCGACAACGAGACCTACAACATCAACGCCGACACCGCGGCGGGCGCCCTCGCCAAGGCGCTCAAGGCGAACAAGCTGCTCCTGCTCACCGACGTGCCCGGCGTGCTCGACAGAAGGGGAGAGCTTATTTCCCGCATGACCGTGAGCGAGGCCCGGGCCCTGCTCACGGACGATACCGTCACCGGCGGCATGATCCCGAAGCTCGAGACCTGCCTTCGGGCTCTCGACGGTGGGATCAAGGCCGCTCACATCCTCGACGGCCGCATTCCCCACGTGCTGCTGCTCGAAATCTTCACCGAGCACGGCGCCGGCACGATGCTCGAGCCCGGCTGACGGCGCCTCCGCGCATCAGCCGGTGAACAGCTTTACCGGCAGCCCAAGTTGCTCCGGCGACAGGAGGGAGACGACGCTGTCGTGGAGAAAGACCCTTGCGGGAAGGAAGGGCTTGGCCCACCCTAGCCTCGATGACCGACGGCCCCGACTCCGACCGCCTCGATCACATCGAGACCTGGGTGTTCGACCTGGACAACACTCTTTATCCCGCCAAGTGCAACCTCTTCAAGCAGGTCGACCGACGGATCGGCGCCTTCATCACCGACCTCCTCGGCGTGGACGCGCACGAGGCCCGGCGCATCCAGAAGGCATATTTCTTGAGCCACGGGACCACGCTCAGGGGGCTGATGGACGTCCACCGGGTCGACCCTGAGGCGTTTCTCACCTACGTGCACGACATCGACCTCAGAGAGGTGCCGCCGAGCGCGGCGCTCGAGGCCGTGCTGGCGAAGATCGGCGGACGCAAGCTGGTCTTCACCAACGGGACCGCGGAGCATGCCGAACGCGTGCTCGACCGGCTGGGGGTCAGTCATCACTTCGACGGGATCTTCGACATCGTCGACGCCGACTACGTGCCGAAACCCTACCTCGACGCCTACCGGGCCCTTTTCGCGCACCACCAGGTCGACCCGCGCCGGGCGGCGATGATCGAGGACATCGCCAAGAACCTGATCCCGGCGGCGGCGCTGGGCATGACCACCATCTGGGTCAGGACCGACAGTGCCTGGGCCCGAGAAGGCGCGGACGGTGATCACATCCACCACGTCGTGGACGACCTGGTGGATTGGCTCGAAGCGCTTGCCGCGCGCCGCCGCCGCGGTTGACCGGGGAGAGGGCACCGCTACCTTGAGGGGGCCGCGTCACCGCCCTGGACTCAAGTCACCCGCCATGGACGCTTCCGGGCTTCGCGCGACGATCGAATCGGCATGGGAAGAGCGGGACTCGATCGGTCCCGGAGCCAAAGGCCCGATCTCTGAAGCGGTCGAAACGGCCCTCGACGGCCTCGACTCGGGCCGGCTCAGAGTCGTGGAGAAGGTGGACGGCCGGTGGCGGGTCCACGACTGGCTCAAGAAGGCGGTGTTGCTGTCCTTCCGGCTCTATGATTCGGTGCCGATCCCCGGCGCGCCGGGGGGTAACGCTGCCTGGTTCGACAAGGTGCGCTCGAAGTTCGAAGGATGGGACGAGGCGCGCTTCCGCGCAGCGGGCTTCCGCGCCGTCCCTTCCTGCGTCGTGCGGCGGTCCGCCTACATCGCCCCCGGCGTGGTGCTCATGCCCTGCTTCGTCAACGTGGGCGCGTACGTCGACAGCGGCACCATGATCGACACCTGGGCGACGGTGGGGAGCTGTGCCCAAATCGGCAAGAACTGTCACATTTCTGGGGGCGCCGGGATCGGCGGGGTTCTAGAACCCCTCCAGGCGACTCCGGTCATCATCGAGGACGACTGTTTCATCGGCGCGCGAAGCGAGGTGGCCGAGGGCGTGATCGCAGAGAAAGGAGCAGTGCTCGCCATGGGAGTCTACCTCGGGGCGTCCACGAAGATCGTCGACCGGACCACCGGGGAGGTCCACTACGGCCGGGTGCCGGCCTACTCGGTCGTGGTCCCGGGCACGCTCCCCGGGCGGCGTCCGCAAGACCCCGACCTCTACTGCGCCGTCATCGTCAAGAAGGTCGACGAGCGCACGCGCGCCAAGACCGCGATCAACGAGCTGCTGCGCGATTGACCCGGAAGCACCCAGCCGACGTCCGCGACCCCGTGGCCCTGGCCCGGGCCCTCATCCGCTGCCCCAGCGTCACGCCCGAGGACGCGGGGGCGCTAGATGTCCTCGAGTCGGCGTTGGGCAACCTCGGTTTCACGCACCACAGGCTCCGTTTCCAGGGGGAGGGGACGGCGCCGGTCGACAACCTTTACGCCCGGATCGGTCGCGAGCCGCCCAACTTCTGCTTCGCCGGCCACACCGACGTGGTGCCAGAGGGCGACCGCGCGGGCTGGACCGTCGACCCGTTCGGAGCGGAGGTCAAGGACGGCGACCTTTACGGCCGCGGTGCCGCCGACATGAAGGGGGCCGTCGCCTGCTTCGTGGCGGCGGCGGCCCGGTTCCTGGCCGCGCGCCGGGGCCGCATTCCAGGCTCCATTAGCCTCTTGATCACCGGCGACGAGGAGGGGCCCGCAGTGAACGGCACGGCCAAGGTGCTCGACTGGCTCGCGGCTGAGGGGGAGCGGCTGGACGCCTGTCTGGTCGGCGAGCCCACCAACCCCACCCGCCTGGGGGACGCCATCAAGATCGGCCGCCGGGGGAGCCTCAGTGGCCGGCTCACGGTCTTCGGCACACAGGGCCACACGGCTTACCCGCACTTCGCGGACAACCCCATCCCCCGCGTTCTCGGGGTCCTCACCAGGCTCGCCAACGCCAAGCTCGACGAGGGGACCGAGCACTTTGAGCCCTCCCACCTCGAGATCACGACCGTCGACGTCGGCAACGCGGCGTCCAACGTCATTCCGGCCAAGGCCGAAGCCGTCGTCAACATCCGATTCAACGACCGCCACACCGGCGCGAGCCTCACCGACTGGCTCAAGCGGTGCTGCGAGGCCGCGGGCGCCCACGAACTCGAGATTGAAGTCTCGGGCGAGGCCTTTCTCAACCCGCCAGGGCGCTTGAGCGACCTCGTCGCGGGCGCGGTCGAGCGCGTCCTCGGCCGGCGGCCGGCGCTCGGGACGGGCGGCGGAACGTCAGACGCCCGGTTCATCAGGGACCATTGCCCGGTGGTCGAGTTCGGCCTCGTCGGTCAGACCATGCACAAGGTCGACGAGCGGGTCTCGGTGGCGGACTTGCACGGCCTCACCGACGTCTACGTGGCGGTGCTCGAAGACTTCTTCGCCCGCTGATGCCCAGCTCCCGCGAGGTGATCGCCGCGCTCTACGGGGCCTGGCGCCTCGCAAGGTTGGACGCCGGTGGCATGCGCTGGTTCGACATCTCGATCGGAGGGTTCTGGCGGTCGTTCTTCGCCGCGGCCCTCGCGGCGCCGGGCTACGCCTACCTGGTGACCCTCGACCTCGACGAGGAAGCCTGGTCGGCCGACCCCCTTTGGATGGTGCTGGTCGAAGGCGTCACCTACCTCCTCGCCTGGGCCGCGCTTCCCGTGCTGGCGATCTTTCTCACCCGCCTCTTTGCGCTCACCGACCGCTACATTGGCTTCATCATCGCCTACAACTGGGCCGCCGTGCTCCAGACCGCTCTCTTCGTCGCCGCCACGGTTCTCACGGCGACGGGCCTCGTCCCGGCCGGACTCGGCGCCGTGCTCATCTTGGCGGCCACGGTCCTCATCATCTTGTACCAATGGTTTATCGCCCGGACGGCGCTTGAGACCACGGCATTCATCGCGGCCGGCTTCGTCGCCACCGACATCGTCGCCGCACTCGCGATCGACGCCGCCGCCGAGGCTCTGTTGTAGTCAAAACCGGACCTCGACGAGGTACAGCCCTTCCGCCGGGGCGGTGGGGCCCGAGGCGCGCCGGTCGCGGGCGGCCAGCGCCGCGGCGACGTCATCCGCGGTCCACTTCCCCTCCCCCACCAGCTTGAGCGTGCCCACCATCGAGCGGACCTGCCGGTGAAGAAAGGAGCGGGCGCGGGCGGTGATCCGAACCTCGTCGCCGTCCCGCGTGACCTCGAGCACGTCCAGGGTCTTCACCGGCGACTTCGCCTGGCACAGGCTGTCCCGGAAGGTCGAGAAGTCGTGGCGGCCGACGAGCATGCGCGCCCCCGCCTGCATCGCCTGCGCGTCGAGCGGGACCGGCACCTGCCAGGCGTGACCGCGGTGAACCGTGAGAGGACTGCGGCGATTGATGATGCGGTAGAGGTAGGCGCGGCTTATGGCCGAGAGCCGGGCGTGGAAGTCCGGGCCCACCTCCTCGACGGACAGCACGGCGATCGGCTTGGGCCGCAAGTGCTGATTGACCGCCATCAAGATCGTGTCCGGCGGGCGCGGACCAGCGAGGTCGAAGTGGACGGTCTGACCCAGGGCGTGGACGCCCGCGTCGGTGCGGCCCGCCGCGCAAATGCTCACCCGCTCGCCGCAGAACTTCTCGACCGCCTCCTCCAGCGCCTGCTGGACGGAGGGCCCGCTCGCCTGGCGCTGCCAGCCGACGAAGCCGCTGCCGTCGTACTCGAGGACGAGCTTGTAGCGCTGCATGGCTCAGGCGAATACCGTGCCCGGCGGCAGACGCAGGCCGCGAAGGAACGCCGCCCCGTCGGTCGGGGCGCGGCCTGCGCGCTGGACGCGGGAAAGCCTGAGCGCCCCGTCGCCGCAGGCCACGGTCAGATCCTGTGCCAAGAGCTCGCCGGGCCGTCCCTTCCCTGCCGCGACCTCGGCCGCGAGCACCTTGACCCGCATTCCCGCGTCCTCGAAGAAGGCCGCCGGCGTCGGGGACAGGCCGCGCACCATCCGCCCGAGCTCGGCCGCCGGCCGGCGCCAGTCGATCCGTCCCTCGTCCTTGCGAAGCTTGAAC
Organism: Alphaproteobacteria bacterium; assembly: GCA_046759785.1. Taxonomy (GTDB): domain Bacteria; phylum Pseudomonadota; class Alphaproteobacteria; order JBHICW01; family JBHICW01; genus JBHICW01. Next base: position 12,240 of record JBHICW010000002.1, on the reverse strand, counting down.
GCGTAGGTGACCCCCTGCGACGGCTGCGGTCGGGAGACAAGCTCGCCGCGGGCGAGGTCCTCGAGCGCCCGGATGAGAAGGGCGGCGCCCCGCTCCGCCAGCTCGCTCTCGAGGCTTCCGGCGGTCGCGTCGGCGGCAACGGGCAGCCGCTCGACCATCAGGATGGGCCCGGTATCGAGCCCCTCGTCCATCTCGATGATCGTGACGCCGGTCTCCCGGTCCCCCGCCAGGATGGTGCGGGCGACGGGGGCGGCGCCGCGCCAGCGCGGAAGCAGCGACGGGTGGACATTGAGGCAGCCTAAGCGCGGGGCACGCAAGACCTCGGGCGGAAGGAGGAGCCCATAGGCCGCCACCACCGCCGCCTCCGGCTCGAGCCGGACGAAGGCCGCATGTTCCGCCGGGTCCTTGAGCGTGTCGGGCGTTCTCACCTCGAGCCCCAAGGTCTCCGCCGCTGCCTCGACCGGCGACGGCTTAGGCCGCCAGCCGCGACCCGCAGGTCGCGGCGGCTGGGTGTAGACGCGGCGGACCTCGTGACCGGCGGCGCAAAGCGCCTCGAGCGAGGGGACGGCGAACGTGGACGTCCCCATGAAGACGAGCCTCAAGCGGCCCATGGCTCACGCGCTCATCTGCGCCTTCGCCTTGCGCGCTTTGATGAGCTTACGGAGGATGATGTTGCGACGGATCGGTGACAGATGGTCGACGAAGAGGATCCCGTAGAGATGGTCGATCTCGTGCTGAATGCACGTCGCCAGCATCCCGCTGGGGTGGATCTCCTGCTGCCTGTTCTCATGGTCGAGGTAGCGGACCTTCACCTCGGCCGCGCGCTCGACCTCGGCAAACTGCTCGGGCAGCGACAGGCACCCCTCCTCATAGGTCGCCCGCTCCTCGGACGCCCAGATAACCTCCGGGTTCGCTATCCTAAGGGGCCGACGCTCCTCCCCCTGCCGCGCCACGTCGACGACGATCACTCGCTTGGGCACACCCACCTGGATCGCCGACAGCCCAATCCCGGGTGCCGCGTACATCGTCTCGAGCATGTCCTCCATGAGCTTGCGGATCTCACGGTCGACCCCTTCGACCGGGACCGACTTCACCTTGAGACGCGGGTCCGGAGCGGTGATGACAGGAAGGATCGCCATGGTCTCTACGCGGTATTCCGCCTCAGCCTCAGGCGCTTCAGGCCCTACGTAAGGCCAAGTCTTGACTCCGTCAAGGCCGCTCCCCGACCTCAAGCGGTGCGGTTCATGCCCCGCTGTGCTAGCCTAGCGGGGAAGCAATGACGGACACGACGACCATCCTCGTCGTCGCCCTGGTCGTGGTCGTGCTGGCCGCGCTGGTCCTCCTCCGCGCCCGGCAGGCGGGGCGTTACTCGGCGCAAAGCACACAGCTCGCGGAACTCAGCGGTCGGCTCAGCCAGCTCGCCGAAACCGTCGAAGGACGACTGGCGGAGCTCACCAAGCGGGTGGGCGAGAACCTGGAGCGCTCCACCACCGAGACCCTTAAGACGATGGGCGAACTCAAAGCCAGGCTCGCGGTCATCGACTCGGCGCAGAAGAACATTACCGAGCTCTCGAGCCAGATGGTCACGCTGCAGCAGATCCTCGACAACAAACAGGCGCGCGGCGCCTTCGGCGAGATCCAGCTCCAGGATCTGGTGAGCAACGTGCTGCCGCCCTCGGCCTACGACTTCCAGGCCACGTTGAGCGGCGGCCAGCGTATCGACTGTCTGCTCAGGCTCCCCAACCCGCCGGGTGCGATCGCCGTCGACGCCAAGTTCCCGCTCGAAGGCTACCGGACTCTCCGCGAGGCCCGCGACGAGGCGGCCAGGGTCGTCGCGGCCCGGGCCTTCCGGGCGGCCCTCATGAAGCACATCAACGACATCGCGGACAAGTACATCGTCCCCGGCGAGACCGCCGAATCGGCGCTCATGTTCCTACCCAGCGAGGCGGTCTACGCCGAGCTCCACGCCAACTTTGCCGACGTGGTCGAGAAGTCGTACCGCGCGCGGGTGTGGATCGTCTCGCCGACGACGCTGATGGCGACGCTCAACACGGTGCGGGCGGTCTTAAAGGACGCCCGCATGCGCGAGCAGGCGGGGATCATCCAGGCGCAGGTGCTGGGCCTCTTGGAAGACGTCGATCGGCTCGATAAGCGCGTCGCCAACCTGCAGAAGCACTTCGCCCAGGCGGGCGAGGACGTCCGCCAGATCCGCATCTCGACCGAGAAGGTGACCCGCAAGGCCGAGAGGATCGGCGAGCTCCAGCTCGAGGAGCTTCAGGATGAGACCTCCGAGCAGGCGCCCCGGCTGGTGAGTCGCGACGGCGACCTCGTCGGCGAGTGAGCGGGCCTGGTCGTGGGGCCACGCGACTCGAGGCCAACCCGCCAGGCGACCCAGGAGTGGTGCAAGATCCGCGTTCGCGCCGCGACCTAGACCTGGCCGCAGGCGGCTGTCACGCCTCGCCGAGCAGGACCCAAGCAAGGTCTTCCGAACCTAGGAGGAAACTGGTGGAGCGGAGGGGACTCGAACCCCCGACCTCGACAGTGCGAACGTCGCGCTCTCCCAACTGAGCTACCGCCCCAGCGGCGATGGGCAGCGGAGAATGTGAACAGCGCCGGGCCGCCTGTCAAGCCCGAGGCTGGCGCCACCGCGCGCCGGCCGCGATCGGGGCTGGCCCCGCCGCCGCGCGGCGATATATAGTTCGCCCGTGCGGCGCGCGCCCCGCCCTCCGGCTCGGCACGTCGCCCGCACGCGTTTGGGGGCGGGCCCAATGTACTCCTTGCTCTGGCTCATCGATACGGCAGTGGACCTGTACATCGCGGCACTTATCGCCAGCGTGGTCATGAGCTGGCTGGTCGCCTTCCGCGTCGTCAACACCAACAACCGCCTCATCTATCTCGTGGGCGACTTCCTTTACCGCGTCACCGAGCCGGCGCTCCGCCCGATCCGACGGATCCTGCCCAACCTCGGGGGCATCGACATCTCGCCGCTGGTATTGATCGTGCTGCTGTATTTCTTCAGAAGCCTCATGTTCGAGTACCTGGCCTGACAGGCAGCCCTGTCCGCCTTGCCCGCTTCTCCCCTCCCCTTAGTTCGCGTCGCCGATGGCGTGCGCGTCATGGTACGGCTCGTGCCGAAGGCGTCGCGCCCAGGGATTGACGGCGTCGGCGTGGACGCCGCCGGGCGCGCCTTCCTCAAGGTGCGCGTGGGTGCCCCGCCCGAGGCGGGCAAGGCCAACGCCGCTCTCTTGAGGCTTCTCGCCAGGGAGTGGCGGGTTCCGGGCTCCAGCCTTACGATCACCGCCGGGACCAAGGCCCGCCGCAAGACGCTCCACGTCGCGGGCGACGGCGCTCTTCTCGTCGACCGTCTCATGAAGTGGATCGAGGCCAACCATGTCTGAAGCCAAGGTCATCGACGGCAAGGCCTTCGCCGCAAACTTGCGCGCCACCATCGCCCGCCAGGTCGCGGTGCTGAAGCAGCGCCACGGGCTGACACCCGGGCTCGCCGCGGTGCTCGTCGGCGACAATCCGGCGAGCCGGGTCTACGTGCGCAACAAGGGCAAGGCGATGACCGAGGCCGGCATGAACAGCCGGGAAATTCACTTACCGGCCAGCACCTCTCAGGCCGAGCTGTTGGCCAAGGTGAACGAGCTCAACGCCGACCCCGAGGTGCACGGGATTCTCGTCCAGCTGCCGTTACCCGAGCAGATCGATTCGCTCGCGATTCTCAACGCCGTCGACCCGGCCAAGGACGTGGACGGCTTCCACGTCGCCAACGTCGGCCGCCTGGTCACGGGGCAGGACTCGCTCATTTCGTGCACGCCCCTGGGCTGCCTCATGCTGCTCAAGGACGGCGTCGGCGAGCTCAAGGGGCTCGAGGCGGTGGTGGTGGGGCGCTCGAACATCGTCGGCAAGCCGATGGCGCAGCTCCTCTTGAAGGAGCACTGCACGGTGACGGTAGCCCACTCGCGTACCCGCGACCTTAAGGACGTCTGCCGCCGCGCCGACATTCTGGTGGCGGCGGTGGGCCGGCCCCGGATGGTGAAGGGCGATTGGGTGAAACCGGGGGCCACGGTGATCGACGTCGGCATCAGCCCCGTCGAGGAGAACGGCAAGACCCGGCTGGTGGGCGACGTCGACTTCGAGGAGGTGCGCAAGGTGGCGGGCGCCATCACCCCGGTCCCGGGGGGCGTCGGCCCGATGACCATCGCCTGTCTCCTCCACAACACGCTCCGCGCCGCCTGCCAGCAGCACGACGTCCCGGTGCCGGAGGCCTGATCCCGCGGCCCTTCGCGCCCGCCCGGGCCCCGTCGGCGCGCATCGGCGCCGCATGACATAGATCAACGACGGCCTTTCCGCAAAGGCATAGCAGGTAGAGGGAAAGGGGGCCCGGCGCCCGTCCTGCGCGGGCGCCCGGAGAGGAAGGTCGCCATGACGGAGAAGCGCGCTCATCCCTTCGCCGTCTCGCGGCGAGGGTTCCTGTTCCAGCTCGCCGCCAGCGGCGCCGGAACGACGCTTCTCGCTCATGAGGCAGCGGCGGCGGTCTGGTTTCTGAAGCCGCTCGTTGTCGACAACCCACTCGCCCACTACCCCAACCGCGGCTGGGAGAAGGTCTACCGGGACCTCTACCGGCACGACACCACCTTTACCTTCCTTTGCGCGCCGAACGATACGCACAACTGCCTCTTGAGAGCGTACGTCAAGAACGGGGTCGTCACCCGGATCGGGCCCACCTACGGCTACCAGAAAGCCACCGACCTCGACGGGCGCCAGGCAAGCGCACGCTGGGACCCGCGGTGCTGCCAGAAGGGGATCGCCCTCGCCCGCCGCTTCTACGGCGATCGGCGTTGCAAGCGGCCCCTGGTGCGGCGTGGCTTTCTCGAGTGGGCCGAGGCGGGCTTCCCGCGCGATCCCGAATCCGGGGCAGTCGATGGCCGCTACCTCGCCCGCGGGCGCGACTCTTGGTTCGCCGTCTCGTGGGACGACGCTCTCGATCTTGCCGCCAAAGCGGTCCTCGACATCGCCCGGAGCTACTCGGACGAGACCGGCAAGCGCCGGCTCTTGGCTCAGGGGTACGACCCGCTCACGGTCGAGTCCACCCACGGCGCCGGCACACAGGTGCTCAAGTTTCGCGGCGGGATGCCGCCGCTTGGCATGACCCGCATCTTCGCCCAGTACCGTCTAGCCAATGCCATGGCGCTCTTGGATGACGTGCTGCGCGGCACGGGGCCGGAGAAGGCCCTGGGCGGGCGCGGCTGGGACAACTACAGCTGGCACACCGATCTGCCTCCGGGTCACCCGATGGTGACCGGCCAGCAGACCGTCGACTTCGACCTCTGCAACGTCGAGCACGCGGGACTCGCGATCGTGTGGGGGATGAACTGGATCACGACGAAGATGCCGGACAGCCACTGGCTGACCGAGGCCCGCATGAAGGGGACGCACGTCGTCGTCATCGCCGCCGAGTACAGCGCTACCACGACGAAAGGCGATGAGGTCATCGTCGTGCGCCCCGGGACGACGCCGGCGCTGGCCCTCGGCCTGGCGCAAGTGCTCATCGAGGAAGGGCTCTACGACGCCGACTACGTGAAGGCCAACACGGATCTTCCCTTCCTCGTGCGCATGGACAGCGGCGAGCTCCTCAAGGCCGCCGACGTCTTCCCGGGGTACGAGCCGCCCGAGCTCACGAACAACGTCGTGGTCCTTGAGGCAGGCGCGAAGGGCCCGCCCATCCACAAGCAGCCCGGCCCTGTCATCACGCAAGAGCAACGCCGCGCCTGGGGCGACGCCGTCGTCTGGGACGTCCGCCGCGAGGCTCCTCTGGCCGTCACGCGCGACTACGTCGGTCGGCGCTTCGCCGACCTCGCCGTCGAGCCCCTTCTCGAGGGCGAGGTCGAGGTGATCCTGGCCGACGGGCGGCGCGTCGCCTGCCGGCCCGTCCTTGATGTCACGCGCGAGCTCATCGACGGAAGCTATCGGCCGGAGGACGTCGAGAAGCTCACCTGGGCGCCGGCAGAGTCCGTCCGCGCGCTTGCCCGGCGTATCGCCGCCAACCAAGAGCGAACGCTGTTCCTCGTGGGTCAGGGGCCGAACCAGTTCTTCAACAACGATCTCAAGGATCGGGCCGTGTTTCTGGTGGCGTCTCTCACCCGCAACGTCGGGCACATCGGCGGCAACGTCGGCAGCTATGCCGGCAACTACCGGGCTAGTTTCTTCAACGGGCTGGGCCAGTACGTCGCCGAAGACCCCTTTGATCCCGAGCTCGACCCGGCCGAGCCGGCGCGGCTGCGCCGCCACTGGAAGGCGGAGAGCGTCCACTACTTCAACCACGGCGACCGCATCCTGAGGGTGGGAAAGGCGGTGCTCACCGGCCGCTCGCATATGCCGACCCCGACGAAGGCGATCTTCGTCAGCAACTCGAACTCTCTCCTCGGAAACGCCAAGGGCCATTACGACACAGTCATCAACGTCTTGCCGAAGGTCGAGTTCATTGCCGTCAACGAGTGGTGGTGGACGGCGAGCTGCGAGTATGCGGACGTCGTCTTCCCCGTGGACAGCTGGGCGGAGTTCAAGTACCCGGACATGACCATCAGCGTGACGAACCCGTTTCTCTATGTCTTCCCGGTCACGCCTCTCGCTCGCATCCACGACACCCGGTCCGACGTCGAGGTCGCCGCCGGCATCAGCCGTGCGCTCGGCCGCATCACCGGCGACCGGCGCCACGAGGCCTATTGGAAGCTCGTCGAAGAAGGTCGGATGCGCCCCTACATTCAGCGCGTCCTGGACCATTCGAACGCGACGCGCGGCCACCGCGTCGAGGACCTCGAGCGCAAAGCCGGCGATGGCGTCCCCGCGATTATCGAGACACGCACCTACCCCAAGATCGGTGCCTGGGAGCAGGGCAACGAGGACAAGCCCTGGTACACGAAGACCGGGCGGCTCGAGTTCTACCGTGACGAGCCCGAATTCCGCGACAGCGGTGAGAACCTCGTGGTCCACCGCGAGCCCATCGACTCCACGTTTTACGAGCCGAACGTCATCGTCGCCAAGGCGCACCCTCTCTTGAGACCGAAGCGGCCCGAGGACTACGGCGTCTCCCCACACGACCTGTCCGGTGAGGTGCGCCAGGGCCGGCACGTCGTACGCACCGTCGACGACCTGCTGAATACGCGGCACCCGCTCATGAGCCGGCCCGGCTTCAACTTCATCTTTCACACGCCCAAGTACCGGCACAGCGCGCACACCATGGGTGTGGACACGGACGTGGTCGCGGTGTGGTTCGGGCCGTTCGGGGCGATGCACCGGGATGACACGCGCTCGCCGTTCATCACCGAGGCCTTCATCGACATCAACCCCCTCGATGCGAAGGAGCTCCGTATCGAGGACGGCGACTATGTCTTCGTCGACGCCGATCCTGCAGACCGGCCCTTCCGCGGCTGGGAGAATGACCCCGAAGGCTACAAGCTCGCGCGGCTGTTGCTTCGCGCCCGCTATTACCCGGGCACGCCACGCGGGGTCACCCGCGTCTGGCACAACATGTACGGTGCGACGTACAGCTCGGTGAGCGCGCAGGAGACACACCCGACGGGGCTCGCCAAGGCGCCGGAGACGGGCTATCACGCGCTTTTCCGCCTCGGCAGCCACCAGAGCTGCACGCGGGCCTGGCTCAAGCCGACGTGGATGACCGACTCGCTGGTGGTCAAGGGGCTCTTGGGGCAGCGGATCACCCGCGGCTTCGTTCCCGACGTGCACTGCCCGACCGGAGCCCCGCGCGAGTCCTTCGTGCGCATCCTGCGCGCCGAGCCGGGCGGAATCGGCGGTATTGGCCTGTGGCGGGCGGCGCGCCTAGGGCTCAGGCCGACCTATGAAAACCAGGTGCTCAAGCAGTTTATCGCCGGCGCCTACGTCCGCCGCACTTGAGGGCGGGGAGGTCTTCGCATGCCAGAAAGGATGAACTGGCACATCGGGCGGGCGATGCCCTACCCCTACGATGGGGCGCCGCCAGCAAAGCAGGTCGCGTGGGTGTTCGACATCAACAAGTGCATCGGCTGCCAGACCTGCAGCGTGGCCTGCAAGACATGCTGGACCAGCGGCAAGGGGCAGGAGACGACCTTCTGGAACAACGTCGAAAGCAAGCCTTACGGCGGCTACCCCACGGGCTGGGACCTCAAGCTCCTCGACTTGCTCGGGCCCGCGGCATGGAACGGCAACCGGCTCGAAAGCCCGACGCCGTTCGACGACCTGGACGAGCTCGAGCCGCCCAAAGGCTTCCGGCAAGGGCCTGAGGACTTCAACCAGCCGAACCTGGGCGAGGACGAAATCTCGGGGATCATCGAGAAAGGCGCCCATTTCTCGGGCGTTCACCCGATGTGGGTCTTCTACCTCGCCCGTATCTGCAACCACTGCGACCACCCGGCTTGTCTCGCTGCCTGCCCCCGTAAGGCCATTTACAAGCGCCAGGAAGACGGCGTGGTCCTCGTCGACCAAGAGCGCTGCCGCGGCTACCAGGAGTGCATCCAGGCCTGCCCCTACAAAAAGGTCTTCTTCAACGTCATCAGCCGGATCTCGGAGAAGTGCATCGCCTGCTTCCCCCGGCTCGAGCAGGGGCTTGTGGCGCTCTGCGTGGAGTCGTGTATCGGCAAGATCCGGCTCCAGGGGTTCCTGACGACCCGGGGCGCCCCGCGCGAGGACAACCCAATCGATTACGTCGCCAAGATCCGCCGGCTCGCCCTGCCGTTGTATCCACAGTTCGGCACCGGACCCAACGTCTACTATATTCCGCCGCTGCACGTGCCGAACGGGTTTCTCGAACAAATCTTCGGTCCTGGCGTGGAACGGGCGAAAGAGCTTTATCGGAACCTCAAGAACGACCGCAAGCTCCAGGGCGCCCTTCTCCTCTCGGGCACGACGGACAGGATCATCGAGCGCTACCGGGTCGAGGGCGACGAGGTCGTCGCGTGGGACGGCAAGGGCGGCGAGGTCGCGCGCGTGCCCTTCACCGAACCCTCGTGGGTCCGCGAGGCGTTCGACGCCCGGTTCGATGCCTACCGCCACAACACCACCTAAGCAAGGTCTGGCCATGAGACGGTTGACCACTCTCGTCGCCGCCTCCGTTGTCGTCGCAGGACAAATGCTGGCTGAGCCGAGCGCCGCGGCGGAGCCCCTCACCCAGCCGCTCGCCGGCACGCCTGAAGTCGCCATCATCGGCGCCGATCGTCTCGTCGTCGTGCGGGTGCCCGAGCTCAAGGCCGACGATCCCTACGCCATCCAGTGGTGGCAAGCGCCCTACGTCGAGGTGGACGTCGTGCCCCAGGAGATGGCCATGCCGACGCTGGAGGAGGCCTCGGTCGAGAGGGTGCGCCTTCAAACCCTGCATGACGGCCGTCGGATCGCCTGGCGGGTGTCGTGGGAAGACCAGACGCTCGACGGCAACGTCGACGTAAACCGCTTTTCGGACGCCGTCGCCCTTGAGTTTCCCCTCGATGATGGCGCGGCTCCGATGATGGGGGACGAGGAGTCGCGGGTGCAGATCCTTCACTGGAAGGCGCTCTGGCAGAAGGACATCGACGAGGGCTTCCAGGACGTCCAGGACCTTCACCCGAGCTTTTGGTCCGACCTCTACTGGTTCGCGAAGGGCAGGTTCCCCTATCCCGTGCCCGAGGCCTTCGACAACCCCGCGGCCCGGCAGTGGTTCCCCGCCCTCAGGGCGGGGAACCCGATGGCGACGTGGAAGCGGCGCCAGCCGGTGGAAGAGCTCCTTGCCCAGGGATGGGGCACGCTCACGCACCAGCCCTACGTGGTGACAGCGGCCAAGGGCACGTGGCTACGCGAACAGTGGGCCGTCGTTTTTACCCGACCGCTCGAAACGGATGACCCACTCGACCACCAGTTCGCCCCCGGCGCCACCGGCCAGATCGCCGTCGCGGTGTGGGACGGCTCGACGGGAAACGTCGGCGCGCGCAAGCATTGGTCGGACTGGGTGGCGTTCGAGGTCGAACCGTGAAGGGGGCCTGCTCGATGACCGGCGGCCTCGCCCGCGCCGACCTCTTGCTCCTTGCCGCGCATGTGTTGGCGCGCCCCGACGCCAGGCTCCTGGCCCTGCTTGCCGACGCAGCGGCCGACGCCGACGCGCTCGTCCACCGGGCCGAGGTCGACACAGCGCTTGCGCCTGCCCTTCGCGAGCTTGCCGCGGCGGCCCGCCGCGCCGACCCGATACTGTGGCGGTCCGAACACGCGCGGCTCTTCGACGTGCCCGCCACCTGTCCCGTGAGCGAGTCGGCCTACATCCGCCGCGACAAGGGGGCGCTCCTCGGCGACGTTGCGGGCTTCTACCGGGCGATCGGGTTCACCCTTGGGGACGGGATCGGCGAGAAGGTCGACCACGTGGCGGCGGAGCTGGAGTTCGTCGCCATGCTCCTCGTCCTCATGGCGCGCGCTGAGGCCGAGGGCCATGCCGAGGCCAAGGAGGTCACGCGCGCCGCGCTCAAGGCGTTCGCCACCGACCATCTCGGCGCCTGGGCAGGGGCCTTTTGCCGCCGACTCGGGGAGGTGGCCGGGCTCGACTATTATCGGAGGACGGCCGCCTTCGTCGGCGCTGTGTGGGACGAAGTGCGCCGCGTAGAGGGGCTTCCCGAACCGCTCGGCGACCCTACGGGCCCTGTACCCGAGCTCGGCACCCCTTACGAGTGCGAGCTCGCCCAGGCCCGGCGCAGCTGAACCGGGCGGCCAAGCGTACACCGCCGACGCACCGCGCCCGAGGGTCGGCGAGCACCATTCGGCGCCAGGCCACCTGCCCCCGCTATTCCCGGTCCCGGCTGAGCAGCCTCAAGCGCAAGGCGTTGAGCTTGATGAAGCCCTCGGCGTCGCGCTGGTCGTAGGCCGAACCGGCCTCGAAGGTGGCGAGTTCGCGCCGGTAGAGGCTCTCCGGCGAGCGGCGGCCCACCACCGTCACCGACCCCTTGTACAGCTTGAGCCGCACCGTGCCGGTGACGCGCTCCTGGCTCTTATCAATCGCCGCCTGGATCATCTCTCGCTCGGGCGAGAACCAGAACCCGTTGTAGACGAGCTCCGCGTAGCGCGGCATGAGCTCGTCCTTCAAGTGCGCGGCGCCGCGGTCGAGGGTCAAGCTCTCCATCGCCCGATGGGCATGGATAAGGATCGTGCCGCCGGGCGTCTCGTAGACCCCGCGCGACTTCATGCCGACGAAGCGGTTCTCGACGAGGTCCACCCGGCCGACCCCGTTGGCGCCTCCGAGCCCGTTGAGGCGCGCGAGGAGCGCCGCCGGTGAGGCCTGCTCGCCGTCGACCGCGACCGGGTCGCCCTTGTCGAAGGCGATCTCCACATAAGTGGGTTCATCCGGGGCCGCTTCCGGGGCGACGGTGCGGACGAACATCGCCTCGTCCGGCTCCACCCAGGGGTCTTCGAGCGCCCTCCCCTCGAAGGACGTATGCAAGAGGTTGGCGTCGATCGAGTAGGGCGGCTCGCCCCCCTCGTCCCGGGAGACCGGAATCTGGTGTTCCTCCGCGTAGGCGAGAAGCTTCGAGCGCGAGTCGAGGTCCCACTCGCGCCACGGCGCGATGACGGGCAAGTCGGGCTCGAGTGCAGCGTAGGCAAGCTCGAAGCGCACTTGGTCGTTGCCCTTGCCGGTGGCGCCGTGGGCGACGGCGTCCGCGCCTGTCGCGCGCGCGATCTCGATCTGCCGCCGGGCGATGAGGGGCCGGGCGATCGCGGTGCCCAAGAGGTACACGCCCTCGTAGGCCGCGTTGGCGCGGAACATGGGGAAGACGTAGTCCTTGACGAAGACCTCCTTGAGGTCCTCGACGAAGACCTCCTTCGCCCCCAGCATCTCGGCCTTGCACCGCGCCTCCTCCACCTCCTCGCCCTGGCCGAGGTCGGCGGTGAAGGTCACCACCTCGCAGCCGTAGGTCTCCTGCAACCAGCAGAGGATGACGGAGGTGTCGAGCCCGCCCGAGTAGGCGAGCACCACCTTGTTCATGTCACGGGTCATGGGTCAGATGCCGAAGCTCGAAGGAGCGGGGATGAGGCCGGCTGAGTATAGGGGAACGCCAAGGCCGAGCAAGGACGGGGCGGCGGCCCTGGTCAGACGCGAGCGGCTGAATCGAACGTCGACGCCGCCTCCGCCGACGAGCGACCTCTAGACATGGTTTTGGATGATGCGATCGATCTCGGCCAGCGCGTAAGCGCCGAACCTCTTCTGCGTCACGATGCTGTCTGGTCTCGTCT
>JBHICW010000001.1:0-39215 GCA_046759785.1 Alphaproteobacteria bacterium | reverse complement strand
CGTTGCACAGGCTCGAGAGGTAGGCGACGAAGGCCGCCGAGCCCATGCCGCCGGTCACGTTCTCGATGCCGATGGTGGCGACCAGAAACGCGACGTCGTGGCCGACCACGGCCTGGGCGGCGTACATCAGGTTGGAGAGCATCTGCAGCACCCCGCAGATGAGCAGCGCCTTCATGAGTCCGAGCCGGTAGACGATGAGGCTGCCCACAAAGATGCCGAGGTACGTGGCGCCGACGCCGTAAATTTTGCTCACCTCGGCGATCTCAATCTTGGTGAATCCGGTATCGATGTAGAACGGCCCCGCCATCACGCCGGCGACCGCGTCGCCCATCTTGTAGAGCACGATGAAGAGGAGAATCAGCACCCACCCGCTACGCTGCATGAAATCGATGAACGGGTCGGCGACGGCCTCCTTGAGCGCCCGCCCGAAACGGACGGCTTCACGGCCCATCCCCTGGCCGGCCTCGACGGCGCGCCGGGGCTCGGGCGTGAGCAGCACCGTCGCCACCCCGACCAGCACGCAGGCGGCCATCGCCGTGTAGGCGAAGGCCCAGCCGCCGTAGCTCGCGGCGAAGAGCGCGCCGGCGCCTGAAACGATCATGCCGGCGCGGTAGCCGTACTGCGTCGAGGCGGCGCCCACCCCCTGTTCGTGGTCCTCGAGTAGCTCGATGCGGAAGGCGTCGATGACGATGTCCTGGCTCGCCGAGCAGAAAGCGACGATCACCGCCCACAGCGCGGTCACCACCGGTTCGGCTGCGGGTTCGGTGTGGCCGAGCGCCAACAGCGAGCCGATCAGCGCCGCCTGGGTGACGAGCGCCCAGCTGCGCCGCCGCCCGAGCCAGCGCGTGAGCCCCGGCACCGGCGCGCGGTCCATCACCGGCGCCCACAGGAACTTGACGTTATACGCGATGCCGACGAGCGCGAAGAAGCCGATCGTGGCGAGGTCGATATGGGCTTCGCGGAGCCAGATTCCCAGCGTGGCGCCGGTGAGCGCTAGCGGCAGCCCGCTCGAGAACCCCATGAAGAAGATCGCGATGATCCGCCGGTCGCGATAGACGGCGGCGGCTTCGAGCCAGCGGTGCATTCGCCGTCCCTGTTGAAGGCCGGCGCCAGTGTAGGGGCGGGCCTAAGGCTTGTCCAACCCGGCCCTGACGCGCCGCGGGCTTGCCAACCGCCCCCGAGTCCGCAAAATGGCGGTCGGGCCGCGGCCCGCCTCCGGCGGATGAATGATGGGGAGAGTTTACGATGGTGCGACGCCTGAAGACGATGGGTCTCGCAACTCTGGTGTTGGTGGTTGTGGGGATGGCGCCGCCGACGGACGCGGCGCTTCCTCTGTGGGTCGGCGAGGCGGGCGTGCCGACCCTGGCGCCGCTCTTGAAAGAAGTGGCGCCCGCCGTGGTCAATGTCGCCACCCGGGGGCGGGTGCGGCTCGAGCTGAACCCGCTCTTCCGCGACCCCTTCTTCCGCCGCTTCTTCAACCTGCCGGAGCAACCGCCCGAGCGCGAGACGCAAAGCGTGGGGTCGGGGGTGATCGTGGACGCGGAGAACGGCTACCTGCTGACCAACCACCACGTCATCGCCAACGCCGACGAGATCGTCGTGTTCCTGAGAGATCGGCGCCGGCTCAAGGCCCGGGTCGTCGGCTCCGATCCGGAGGCTGACCTCGCCGTGCTTAAGGTCGAACCTGAGAACCTCACGGCCCTGCCGCTCGGCGATTCGGACGCGCTCGAGGTCGGCGACTTCGTGATCGCCATCGGCAACCCCTTCGGCCTGGGCCAGACGGTGACCTCAGGCATCGTGAGCGCCCTCGGCCGCACTGGGCTCGGGATCGAGGGCTACGAGGACTTCATCCAGACCGACGCCCCGATCAACCCGGGCAACTCGGGCGGCGCGCTCGTGGACCTCAAGGGGGAGCTCATCGGCATCAATACCGCGATCATCGCGCCCGGAGGCGGCAACGTGGGAATCGGGTTCGCCATCCCGATCAACATGGCCCGGCGGATCATGGACCAGCTCATCGCTTACGGCGAGGTGCGGCGGGGCCAGCTCGGCGTCCAGATTCAGGACCTTACCCCCGAGCTCGCGGACGCCATGAGGGTGGACGCACGCGAGGGGGCGGTGGTGGCCCAGGTGGTCCCCGGCTCCCCGGCGGACAAGGCCGGCGTGGAGGCGGGCGACATCATCACCGCCGTGAACGGACAGCCGGTGCGCGGTGCCGCGGATCTCAAGAACAGGATCGGTCTCTTGCGGGCGGGCGACGAGGCCGCGCTCACCGTCTTGCGCGAGGGCCGGACGCTGACGTTCACCGTCCAGCTGCGGGCGCGCGCTCGCGACGTGGCGCGGCCAGAGCCTGGCGCGGCCGACCCGCGGCTTCAGGGGGTTGAGCTCAGTCCGCTGAGCGAGGAGTCGCCGCTTTTCGGCGAGGTAGAGGGCGTGCTGGTCGTGGAGGTGAAGCGCGGAACCCGGGCCTGGCGGGCGGGTCTGCGCCCCGGGGACGTGATCGTCTCCGTCGATCGCGAGCCGGTGAAGATGCCTGCGGACGTGACCGCCGCAGCGGAGCGCGCAGGTAGGTTCCTGCTCCTCAACGTGCAGCGCCAGGACGGCGCCCTGTTCATCGTCATCGGCTAGGGGCGTCGGCGTAAAGAAGCCGGGCGTTCGATATGCGGTCCGCCGCTTCAGGCCTTATCGCGGCCGGCGAGGAAGGCGAGGAGCTCCGCCTGCAAAGGGCTGGGCAGGTCGTACCGGTCGAGGACCCGCCTTAGGTCCCCCAGCATCGCCTCCATATCTTTGCTTGCCACCCCCGACCTCTGAGCGGAGTCGTCGGCGTCGGTGAGCGCCGGGGCACGTGAGGCCGGCGACCGGTCCTTGCTCCCATCCGCCCCCTTGCGCCTCCCCGGGGACGATCGATCAGCGATCGCGGGCCCGCGTTTGCTCAGCCGCACCCCCGGCCCCTCCTTGCCATCGGTGACGAAGACGACGTCGGCTTCCTCCAGCGCCCGCTGGATGGCGCGGCGGTTATTGGGGTAGGGCGTTCGCGCCCCGCGCTCGAAGTCGGCGACGGTCTGCTTGGCGACGTTGGCCGCCCTGGCGAGCTGGGCCTGGTTCATGCCGGCGAGCGCGCGTGCCGCCTTGCACAGCCTCCCCGTCAATCGGAAGTCCATGACGCTGTCCCTCCCTGCTCGATCTTCGCATCAAGCAGTGCTAATCTGCGGATCGACGTCGAAACCCCAACGTCGTAATCCTATATTAAGGTTGGGCAGTATATTTGGGTCGGAGCGCCGGAATCAATATGATCGTTTGTCCATGCGCCGGGCGGGCGCAGCAACGCCGCCGCGGCGCTCCCGACGTGATGGCGGGCGCCGGATCGCCCGTTTTCCAGAGGTCGGACGCGACCGCGAAGAGGACGCCAAACACCCCCTCGAGGGCGTCGGCACGCAGGGCGCGTGCCTGAGCTAAGGGCCCCAGCGATGGTAGTCGCTCACAAGGACCAACATTCGCCCGCGCGGGGAGGTGGGTCTGCCGACGATGCTGCCGCCGCGGACGCTGAGCCGGTCGTCGCCGCCTTCGAGGTCCGGTTCACGCGCTTCCTCGACGCCTCTGGGCGACCGGTCGGGCCGCTTCCCGACTTCGCGCGCGACGTCGCCACGCTCACCGAGCTTTACCGCGCGATGACGCTGGCCCGCGCGTTCGACACCAAGGCGATCTCGCTGCAGCGCACGGGGCGCCTTGGCACGTACTCCTCTTGTCTGGGTCAGGAGGCGATCGGGGTGGGGCTCGCCAGCGCCATGGCCGAGGCGGACGTGCTCCTGCCCAGCTACCGCGAGACGACCGCGCAGCTGTGGCGCGGCGTCGAGCCCGAGGAGCTCCTGCTGTACTGGGGCGGCGACGAGCGCGGGAGCGCCTTCGCCAAGCCTCGCCACGACTTCCCCATCTCCATCCCGGTAGGGAGCCACGCGCCCCATGCCGTCGGCGTCGCCACCGCCTTCAAGCTCAGGCGCGAGCGGCGCGTGGCCGTGTGTGCGGTCGGAGACGGGGCCACCTCGAAAGGCGACTTCTACGAGGCCATCAACCTGGCGGGCGTGTGGCGGCTCCCCGTGATCTTCGTGGTCAGCAACAACCAGTGGGCGATCTCGGTGCCGCGCCGGGACCAGACGGGGGCGCGGACGCTCGCCCAGAAGGCCATCGCCGCGGGCTTCGAGGGCGAGCAGGTGGACGGGAACGACGTGATCGCCGTGCGCCACGCGGTGGGCCAGGCGATCGAGCGCGCACGCGAGGGCAAGGGCCCGGGGCTCATCGAGGCGCTGACCTACCGCCTCGGCGATCATACGACGGCCGACGACGCGAGCCGCTACCGCGACGACGAGGAGGTGAGCCGCGCCTGGGCCGAGGAGCCGCTGACCCGCCTCAGGGCCTACCTCACGGCCAAGGACGCATGGGACAAGGCGGCGGAGGAGCGCGTCGTAGCCGAATGCACGCAGAGGATCGAGGCCGCGGTGGCGACCTACCTGGCCACGGCGGCGGAGGGCGCGGAAGCGATGTTCGACCACCTCTACGCCGAGCTGCCGGCGTCGCTCGCCCGCCAGCGTGCGGCGGCTGCCGAGGACGGCGATGGCTGAAGTCACCCTGGTCGGGGCGGTCAACCTGGCCCTCGCCCGCGCCATGGAGGATGACGAAAACGTCGTCGTGCTCGGCGAGGACGTCGGAGTCAACGGCGGCGTCTTCCGGGCGACGGAGGGCCTCATGGACCGGTTCGGTCCCGACCGGATTCTGGATACGCCGCTTGCCGAGACCCTGATCGCGGGCATGTCGGTCGGCATGGCGGCCCAGGGGCTCCGGCCCGTGGCCGAGATCCAGTTCATGGGGTTCATCTATCCCATCGTCGACCAGGTCGTGAGCCACGCCACCCGGCTCAGGACCCGCACCCGGGGGCGTCTCACCTGCCCGATGGTGCTCCGGGCGCCCTACGGAGGCGGCATCCACGCCCCCGAACACCACTCCGAGAGCACCGAGGCGATGTTCGCCCACGTTCCCGGGCTGCGGGTCGTGATCCCCTCGTCGCCGGCGCGCGCCTACGGCCTGCTGCTGGCGGCGATCCGCGACCCGGATCCGGTGGTCTTCCTGGAGCCGAAGCGAATCTACCGGGCCGTGAAGCAGGAGATCGCCGACGACGGCGCGGCGCTGCCGCTCGACGTTTGCTTTGTGCTCCGCGAAGGCACCGATATCACCCTGGTGAGCTGGGGGGCGATGCTCAAGGAGACGCTGGCGGCTGCCGAAGCCTTGGCCAAGGAGGGCGTCTCGGCGGAGGTGATCGACGTCGCCACCCTCAAGCCTCTTGACGCGCGCACGATCCTGGACTCCGTGGCTAAGACGGGGCGCTCAGTGATCGTCCATGAGGCGGCGCTCACCGCCGGCTTCGGGGCCGAGGTCGCGGCGCGGCTGGCGGAGGAAGGCCTGATGAGTCTGCTGGCGCCGGTCGAAAGGGTGGCCGGGTACGACACGGTCATGCCGCTCGCCCGGCTCGAGCACCGCTACATGCCCGGCGAGGAGCGCATTCTCGGCGCTGCCCACCGGGCCCTTGCCTACGCATGAAGACCTTCACCCTTCCGGACCTGGGCGAGGGGCTCCAGGAGGCGGAGATCGTCACCTGGCATGTCAGCGTGGGCGACCAGGTGGATGCCGACCAGCCGCTGGTCTCGGTGGAAACCGACAAGGCCGTCGTCGAGATCCCGGCGCCCCGCGCCGGCCGGATCGCGGGGCTCCACGCCGCGCCGGGCGACGTGCTGAAGATCGGCGCGCCTCTCGTTGAGTTCGAAGAGGGCGCGGCGGTCGACGCCGGCACCGTCGTCGGCGAGATCGCCGCCGATGAGAAGCGGGTCGAGGAATCCCCCGTGCCCGCCGGAACGGCCCCGGTTGCGGTGAAGGCGACGCCGGCGGTCCGGGCGCTGGCGCAAAAGCGTGGGGTCGACCTGACGGTGATTAAGCCCGGCGGTCCCGACGGGCTGATCACCGTCGCCGACGTCGAGCGGGTTGCCAAGCTGCTGGCCGAGGCCGGCCCGCTGGAGCCGCTCAAGGGCGTGCGCCGGGCGATGGCGCGCAACATGAGCCAGGCCCATGTGGAGGCGGTGCCTGCCACCGTCTCGGACGAGGCCGACATCGACCATTGGCCTTCCGACGCCGACGTCACCGTCCGGCTCATCCGCGCCGTGGCGGCGGGTTGCCGTGCCGAGCCGGCGCTCAATGCCTGGTACGACAGCCGGGCGGTCGGGCGACGGCTCTTGCAGCGCATCGACCTCGGGATCGCCGTGGACACGGAGGACGGCCTCTTCGTGCCGGTGATGCACGACGTGGGCAACCGGAGTGCCGAGGACTTGCGACGGGGTCTCGACAGGATGAAGGCCGACGTCAAGGCCCGGCGCGTGCCCCCGGAGGAGATGCGGGGACAGACGATCACGCTCTCAAACTTCGGGACGATCGGCGGTCGCTTTGCCTCGCTGGTCGTGGTGCCGCCGCAGGTGGCGATCGTCGGCGCCGGGCGAGTCTCCGCCACGGTGGTGGCTGTCGAGGGGAAGCCGATGGTCCATCGGATGCTTCCGGTGTCGATCACTTTCGACCACCGGGCCGTCACCGGGGGCGAGGCCGCACGCTTCCTTGCCGCGCTGATCGAAGACCTGGAACGGGCCGCTTGAGCCTTACTCGCCGAACTCCCTCCTTCCCTCCGCGAAGGGGGCTAGCGGGGAATGGCCCCCGCGGGCCACGGGCCGGCTGGCACACGGCAATGACCAAAGTCTCGACCAGCTTGGGGCCGGCCGGTTGCGGAGCGAGGCGCCGGTGCGGGCGGAGCCTTCCGCGGCTCGCCGACTTCTTTGCTCACGCCCGGTCTCAGCGTTGAGCACAAGGCGCACGATATCGCGCGGGTGAAGGGCGTCGCCCCTTGGCCCGCGAACCCAGCACCTCGCGTGGCTGAGCGTGCGTCGGGTCTTGGGCCTGCTTCCCGATCACTTCTCTGAGGGAGTGCGGCCCCGGCGCCGATTGCCCGGCCGCGGCGGGTCGTGGCAGCAGCCGTCGGGGGAGCGCGTTTCGCCGGCGGCGGGGCCGGGAGTTTAGTACGCGGGAGAAGGGAGCATGGTGGATCTCAAGGAAAAGGTCGTGCTGATCACGGGAGGCTCGCGGGGCATAGGCGCAGTGACGGTCGGTACCGTCGCGCGGGCCGGCGCCCATGTGATCCTTCACTACGGGCGCAGCCGGGAGCGGGCGGAGTCGCTTGCCGACGATATCGGCCGCGACCGCTGTCACCTCATAGCGGCCGATCTCGAGTCGGCGTCCGCGGGCGTGGAACTCTGGCGCGCGGCCGTGGCCTGGCAGGGTCGCGTGGACGTCCTTGTCAACAACGCCGGGGTCTACGGGCCGGCGGGCGTCGACGACGACCTCGCGGCCTGGCACCGGGTCTGGGCGCGGGCGCTCCGCGTCAACCTCACCGCCGCGGCCGACCTCTGCCGCGAGGCGATCCGGCATTACCGGACCCGAGGCGGCGGGATCATCGTCAACATCGCGAGCCGGGCGGCGTTCCGCGGCGACGACCCGGAGTATATGCATTATGCGGCGTCCAAAGCCGGGCTCGTCGCGCTCACCCGCTCGATCGCGCGCGGGTTCGCCCGCGAGGGTGTCCTCGCCTACGTCGTCGCGCCCGGTTTCGTGAAGACCGAAATGGCAGACCCGTTCGTCCGCGACCACGGCGAGGAGGCGGTCGTCGCCGAAATCCCCTTGGGCGCGATGGCCGACCCCGAGGACGTCGCCAACGTCGTCGCGTTCTTAGCCTCCGGAGCAGCCCGCCACGCCACGGGAACGACGATCGACGTCAACGGCGCCTCATACGTCCACTGAGGGCCGGCGAGGAATCCCTTTGCATCCCAAAATCAAACCTTGTCTTATGACGCCCGGCTCAAGGACAGGCTTGCGGAGAGGCTGAAGTCATGGCCGAGGCGGCGCCCGCCCTCGTGGTCGAGGATCTGCACAAGAGCTTCGGCAAACTCGAGGTGCTCAAGGGCGTCTCGCTGACCGCCCACGAACACGCTGTCATCGCCATGATGGGCAGCAGCGGCTCGGGCAAGACCACGTTCCTGCGCTGCATCAACCTCTTGGAGATACCCGATGCGGGCAGGGTGTGGGTCGACGGCGAGCTGATCAGGATGCGCCCCGCGCGCGGCGGCGACACCGTGCCCGAGGACCGCAAGCAGGTCGATCGCATCCGCACCCAGATCGGCATGGTGTTCCAGAGCTTCAACCTGTGGACGCACATGACCGTTCTCGAGAACGTCATCGAGGCGCCCGTCCACGTGCTTAGAAAGCCGAAGGCCGAGGCGGCGGCCGAGGCCGAGGCGTTGCTGGAGAAGGTGGGCATCGCCGAGAAGCGCAAGCACTACCCCGCGCACCTGTCGGGCGGCCAGCAGCAGCGCGCGGCCATCGCCCGGGCGCTGGCGATGGGGCCCAAGCTGCTGCTGTTCGACGAGCCGACCTCGGCCCTCGACCCCGAGCTGGTGGGGGAGGTGCTGAGGGTGATACGCCAGCTCGCCGAGGAAGGGCGGACCATGATCATCGTCACCCACGAGATGGGGTTCGCCCGTGAAGTGTCGTCGGAGGCGATCTTTCTACACGAAGGCAAGATCGAGGAGCAGGGCCCGCCCGAGCAGGTGTTCGACAGCCCGAAGTCCGAACGCTGCCGGCAGTTCCTCGCCGCCGGCACCTTTTAGGTTAGGCTTGACGGGGTTCCCACAACGTTAAAACCTGATCGTCCGTCACCAAACACAAGAGGAGGCATACCGTGAAGCTCAAATACCTGACCACCGCACTCGTTGCCGCGGCCGCCCTGGCGCTTGTGGCCGCGAGCGTCGACGCCAAGGAATGGACGAAGGTGCGAGTCGGCGTCGAGGGTGCCTACCCGCCGTTCAGCTGGGTCGAGCCCGACGGCACGCTCAAGGGCTTCGACATCGACATCGCCTCGGCGCTATGCGACAAGATGGGCGTGGAGTGCGACCTGGTGCAGCAGGACTGGGACGGCATCATCCCGGCGCTCTTGGCCAAGAAGTACGACTGCATCATCGCCTCGATGTCGATCACCGAGGAGCGCAAGAAGAAAGTCGCGTTCACCAACAAGTACTATAATACGCCGGCCAAGTTCGTGCGTAAGAAGGGCTCGGGTATCGAGATCACCAGGGAGAGCCTGGAGGGTAAGTCGGTCGGCGTGCAGAGCGCGACGATCCACGAGAACTTCGTCCGCGACAACTACGGCGACATCGTCGACATCAAGTCCTACGGTACCCAGGACGACGCCTATCTCGACTTCCTCGCCGGCCGCGTCGACCTTCTCCTGGCCGACAGCGTGGCGATGGGCTTAGGCTTCCTGAAGACCGAGGCGGGTAAGGATGCCGAGTTCGTCGGCCCCGACTTCACCGATCCGAAGTGGTTCGGCATCGGCGCCGGCATTTCGCTCAGGAAAGAGGACAACGACCTCCGCGAGATGCTCAACAAGGCGCTCGCCGAGATCCTCGCCGACGGGACGTACAAGAAGATCCAAGACAAGTACTTCGAGTTCAACGTCTACGGCGAACCTTACTAGGGCCGATGAACGGCTGACGGCTTAAGTCCAGGCGCCATCGTCCGTTTCTGCGGGCGGTGGCGCTTTCCTTTCTGATCAGGAGAACCGCGGCGTGCCCGACCTTTACGGATATGTTCGCGAATTTCTTCACGGGTACGACCTGTATCTTCTGCAGGGCGCCAGGCTGACAGTCCTCGTGGCGCTGGCCTCGGTCGCGTTCGGAACGGTCCTTGGGCTGATCGGGGCCGGGATGAAGCTCTCGAAGGTGCGCGGCCTTCGCGCCATCGCCGATGCCTACACAACGATCATTCGCGGCGTACCGGAGCTCGTGCTCCTGATGATCCTGTTCTACGGCGGCACCATGTTGCTTATAGCACTTGCTGAATTGTTGTTCGGAGCCGAGGAGGCCATTGACATCGATCCCTTCGCCGCCGGTGTGTTCGCGCTCGGCATCGTCTTCGGTGGTTACGCGACCGAGGTCTTCCGCGGCGCTATCCTCGCCGTGCCCAGAGGTCAGATCGAGGCGGCATACGCCGTCGGGATGAGCCGTTGGCTGGTCTTCCGCCGGATTCTGATGCCCCAGGTCTGGCGCTTCGCGCTCCCCGGTTTCGGCAACATCTGGTTGGTCCTCTTGAAGGACACGGCGCTCATCTCGCTGGTCAACCTGCCGGAGCTCATGTTCAACGCGAAGCAGGCCGGCGGCACGATGCGCGAGCCGTTCACCTTCTTCATCGCGGCGGCCTTCATGTACCTCGTCCTGACGATGATATCGATGGTCGTGCTGCAGGCCGCCGAGCGCCACGCTAGGCGCGGCGTCAGGCAAGCGTAGGCCATGGACTTCGAGCTCATAGGGATCAGCCTGCCGCGGCTCCTCAGCGGCGCGGTGCTGACCATCGAGCTCGTCGTCGTCTCGCTCGTCCTCGGCATGTGCCTGGCCATCCCGCTCGCGGTCATGCGCGCGTCCAGGAACCCGGTCCTGTGGATGCCGGCTTACGCTTACATCTTCTACTTCCGCGGCACGCCGCTCCTGGTGCAGATCTATCTCACCTATTACGGGCTCGGCCAGTTCGAGTTTCTTCGCGAAAGCTTCCTTTGGCCGATCTTCCGCGAGGCGTACTGGTGCGCGATCATCGCCTTTACCCTGAATACCGCCGCCTACACGGCCGAGATCCTGCGCGGCGCGATCCAGGCGGTCCCCGTCGGCGAGGTCGAGGCGGCGCGCGCCTGCGGCATGCCGCGGCTCTTGGTGTTTCGCCGCATAATCCTGCCGAAGGCGTACCGCCTGGCGCTCCCAGCCTACTCTAACGAAGTCATCCTGATGCTCAAGGCCAGTGCGCTGGCTGGTGTTATCACGCTCTTGGAGTTGTTCGGCACGACCCGCGTCATCGTCGCCCGCAGCTTTGCGCCCTATGAGCTCTACATCACCGCCGCCCTCATCTATCTCGCCATGACCGTCGTCATCACCCGCGCCTTCAAGGGGGTCGAGTACAGGCTCAGCCCGCACCTCCGCGAGGCGCCCGAGGAGGCGATCGGGCCCGCGGCACTGGCCACCGAGGTCGAGCGCAAGACCGTCCCCGGCGTCAGCGCCGAGTGACGCCGCGGCCTCCGATCGCTCGGGGCTCGGCGCAAAGGGTGCGCTCCTTCGTGTCCGAGACGAACGGAGGGGCCACGACGGGCGAGCGAACCGCGCCCGGCCCGGAACATTCTTCAAGCTGTGCTTTTGAAGGGTAGCTCTGGGCCGCCGGCGGCCGCGGTCAGCGCCTCGTGCTTTTACCGTAGTAGGCCTCGATGCGGGCCTGGATGAGCTCGAACACGAACGAGATGATCCAGTAGATGATGGCGGCGGTGATCAGCATCTCCAGAATCTTGAACTCGGCGCGGCCCTGGGTACGGGCCAGGAACATCAACTCCCACACGCCCATGATCGAAACGAGCGACGAATCCTTGAGCATGGCGATGAACTGACTGCCGGTGGGCGGGACGATCACCCGCATCGCCTGGGGCAGGATGATCTTGCGCATGATCAGCGGCTTCCGCATGCCAAGCGCGAGCGAGGCTTCGGTCTGGCCGGCCGGGATGCTCTGGATGCCGGCGCGGAAGACCTCGGCCATGTAGGCGCCGTAGTTCAGGCTCAGCGCAATCACGCCCGACGGCACGGCGTCGAGGATGAGGCCGAGCTGGGGCAGGCCGAGATAGATGAGATAGATCTGGAGCAGCAGCGGCGTGCCGCGAAAGAAGGAGATGTAGAACCTCGCCACCCCGTAGGCCGGGGCGCTCGACGACAGCCGGGCCAGAGCGGCACCAAGCGCAAGCACGCACGAGATGACGATGGAAATCATCGAGATATAAATGGTCGTCACCGCGCCCTGGAAGATCAGGAAGCCGATACGCGAAAAAATGAAGGGGAAGCTCAAGTCGAATGAGTAGAAGAAGGCCAGGAACAGCGCCAGCAGCTCGGCCCAGACGACGAAAATCTGCGCCCGAAAGGGCAGCACCCTGACGATGGCCACGTTGGCGACGACCATGGCGCCGAGCACGATCCCGATGTTCAGACGGGCGATGAACCCGCCCTCGGGGCCGCTCATGCTGGCGATCACCGGGATCAAGGCGCGGCCAAGCAACGTGTCGGTGAGGTCGATCACGGACGCGGCGACCGTCACCACAAGAAAGAGGAGCAGCCTTGGAACCCAAGGCCGCTCCAGGTAATCCGACACGCTCAAGGCGCGTCGCATCGCGGGCCCTAAACGGTGGGCCGCGTCTCGCTGAAGACCATCACATCTCCGGCGCCGCCTTCGTCAGATCGGCGCCGTACCAATTCATCGAAAACTTGGTGAGTGTGTCGTCGGCGTGCATCGCCTCGATGATCGCGGTGAGCTTGGCGCTGAGCTCCGGGTCGCCCTTGTCGATGGCCAGGGACAGCGGCTCGAAGAACGCCGGCTCCCCGACCACCTTCATCGGGTACCCTCTCTCGATCGCCGCCTGGATGTTCGGCAGGGCCGTAAAGACCGCGTCGAGCCGCACGCCGTCGCCGAGCTTCAGATCCTCAAAGTGCGTCGCGTCGTCTGCATACGAGCGGATCTCGCCGGCCGTGACTTGGTACTCGAAGGGCGGTGCGCCTTCGGCATCGATGACCAGGTTCTTGAGCAGATACCACTCGTAGGTACAGCCGCCGCAAACACCGATCGTCTTGCCGTTCAGGTCGGCGACCTTCTTGATCGTGGTGTTGTCCTGGTGCACGACGAAGGAGGCCGGCGTGTAGTAGTAGACCGCCGGGAAGTCGAGCACCTTCGCGCGCTGCTTCGTCGGCGTCATCGAGCCGATCGAGAGATCCCAGCGGCCGCCCCACTTGCCGGCGACGATGACTTCCCAATCCGGGGTCACGAACACGATCTCTACGCCGAGGCGCTTGGCGACCTCCCTGGCGACATCGACGTCGAAGCCTTGCAACTCGTTGTTCTCGTCGAGGAACGACTGCGGCGGATAATTTGCGTCCGACGCCACGACAAGCATGTTGTTGCTCATCACCCGGTCGAGCACTTCGCCGGCCCAGGCGCTCAACGGCATCGCGACGACCGCGGCTGCGACCAGGCCAATGACAGGCTTCAAGGTGTGTCTCATGATGTACCTCCCTCACTCTCCGATCCTCGCGCCATTGCGGGCTCGGACTCGGTAAGGTGAGAGATTAAGCCATGACGGGGCTCGGCACAACGCGTCGCGGCGAAAAAGAGAGGCAAGGGCTCACACGATCGCGCGCAGGCCGCGCGCCCGTCGCGAACCCCTCCTCGAGCTCCGGCGTCCGGCGATTCGTTAGCCGCGCTGCTCTTCCCGTTCCTCGGCCGCGGCGGCGACGATCTGGTCGGCGAGCCGGCCCGTGAGCTCGGTCAGGTGATCGTAGCGCCAACTCACCCCGCCGACGCCCAAGGTGAGCGACCGGAGCTCGTTGATGAGGTCGTGGAGCTCGGCCTGGGGCATGTGGGCGGTGACCATGTCCCACTGCTCCCAATCCGACCTCGCCTCGAAGCCCAGGATGTGCCCGCGCCGCCCGCTGATGAGCCGCTGGACCCTGGAGGTGAACTCCGACGGCACCGAGATCTCGACGTGGTAGATCGGCTCCAACAGAATCGGGTCGCACCTCGGCATCCCCTCGCTCATGGCGACCCGCGCCGCCAGCTTGAACGACTGCTCCGAGCTGTCGACCTCGTGGTAGCCGCCGTCGAAAAGGGTGACGGAAATGTCGACCACGGGGAACCCCAAGGGACCCTTCTTGAGGTACCCTATGACCCCGGACTCGACCGCGGGAATGTACTGTTTGGGCACCGCCCCGCCGGCGATCGTCTGGTGGAACTGGAAGCCGGAGCCGCGCGGCAGCGGCTTGATCTCCAAATGCACGTCGCCGTACATGCCGTGGCCGCCCGTCTGACGCTTGAAGCGCCCGTGCTGCTTGATGCCCTTGCGGATCGCCTCCTTGTACGGGACCTTCGGGCGCTCGGTCTTCACCGGCAGGTTGTAACGGTTCTTGAGCCGATCGAGGGCGACCTGGAGATGCAGCTCTCCCTGCCCCCAGAGCAGGAGCTGGTTGGTCTCGCCGCTCGGCTCGAGTGAGAGCGAGGGGTCTTCGTCGAGCACCTTGGCGACGGCACCGCTCAATTTCACCTCGTCCTGCCGCTTCTCGGCCGTGATGGCGCGCGCATAGACGGGATTCGGCGGCTCCGGCCGCTCGAGTTCCTGGGCCGGCTTATGGTGGCCTTTGGCGAGGGTCTCGCCGCTGGCGACGTCGTCGAGGCGGCCGAGCGCCACGATGTCGCCGGCCTCGGCGCGCTCGAGCTTGGTCTGGTGCTGGCCCAGCATGCGGTAGACGCCGCCGACGCGGAAGCCGTTCACCACCTCGCCCTCGGCCACGGTTCCCCGCCAGATCCGCGCCAGCGACAGCTTGCCGCCGTGGGCGGTCATGTAGTTCTTGAGCACCTGCGCCAGGAGATCGTCCCCGGCGGAATCCACCCCGCGCCTCCCGGCGGTCGCGGCCGGCGAAGGCACGAGCTCGGCGAGCCACGCGATGAGGCGGCGCACGCCGTGCTCCTGCTCCGTGGCCCCGAAGAACACCGGCACCACCTTGTTGCCCGCGAACGCTTGGCGGAGCGTGGCCGTCGCCTCCTCCTCGGTCGGGGTCTGGTCTTCGAGAAGCTTCTCGAGAAGGGCGTCGTCGAAGTCGGCGAGCTTCTCCAGCGAATCGGTCCGCGCCGCGTCGGCCCCGTCCTTCACCGCCTCGGGCACGGCGATCTCTTGCGCCCCGGCGCCCGCCTTGTAGGCATAGGCCTTGCCGGTGAACAGGTCGACATAACCGGTAAGGGATTCGCCTTCGATGATCGGGAACTGCTGGAGGACCAGGGGATGCCCCGCGACGGCCCGGACCGCCTCGACCAGGTTGTCGAGCGGCTCGCTCGTCCGGTCCATCTTGTTGACGAACAAGAGGTGCGGGATCTCGAGGCCGTCGAGGACGCGGAAGATCGGCGCGAGTGTGAGCGCCCGCTCGGCGACCGGCTCGAAGACGACGAGCGTCGCGTCCACGCCGACCAGCGCCTGTCGCGTCTCGCCCCAGAACTCCACCGAGCCCGGGCAGTCCAGGAAGGTGAAGGTCACCCCGTCCACGTCGGTCGAGGCGGCGGAGATCTCCACGCTCGTCTGCCGCGCGCGCGCCTCCGGCGAGGCGTCGCCGACGGTGTTTGCTTCCTTGACGCTGCCCTTGCGCGAGATGGCGCCGGTGACGAAGAGGAGACTCTCCAAGAGGGTCGTCTTGCCGCTTAGCGAGGGCCCGACGATGGCTACGCTTCGTTTCTCGCCCATAGGTCCTCCCTCACCCGTCTCTCGGGCCGTGTCGCCCGCCGGGGCCGCCCTCCTCTCGCGCTCATCGGTGGCTGGCCGCCCAAGTTAGAGCCACCGCCCGTCTTGACGCAACCCCGCGGATGACGCGAGTCTGGTTGCCTCTCGGCGAGCCGCGCAGAGGCGTCGTCTCGTTGGGCGCGGACGCGTCCCGCGGGTGGAGTGGAGGCATGAGTATCTGGGGCAAGGTCCTCGGTGGCGCCGCCGGGTTCGCGCTCGGCGGTCCCCTGGGCGCGCTGATCGGCGCCCTCGCCGGCCACGCCGTCGACCGCATGAGGGCGACTAGGCGGGTGAGCGACGTGGAGGCGCGCCGGATCGCGTTCACGATCGGGGTCATCGTCCTGGCCGCGAAGATGGCGAAGGCCGACGGCGTGGTCACCCGCGACGAGATCAACGCCTTCAAGCGCGTCTTCCACGTTCCGACGCACGAGCTCAACAGCGTCGGCCGGGTGTTCAACGAGGCCCGGAAGGAGGCCTCGGGCTTCGAGTCCTACGCCGAGCAGATCGCAGGGATGTTCCACCACAACCCGGTGGTGCTCGAAGAGCTGCTCAACGGGTTGTTCCACATCGCGGCCGCCGACCGCGTGATCCACTCGGCCGAGCTCACCTATCTCAGAAGGGTGGCGGAGATCTTTGGCTTCGACGACGTCGCTTTCGAGCGCGTCCGCGCGCGCTACGCCGGGGTCGAGAAGGCGGACCCATACCGGCTCCTGGGGGTCCGAAGCGCCGTCTCCGACCGCGAGCTCAAGGCGGCCTACCGCCGGCTCGTTCGGGAGAACCACCCCGACGTGCTCACCGCCCAAGGAATGCCGAAGGAGTTCGTGCAGCTCGCCAACGAAAGGCTCGCCAAGATCAACGACGCCTACGACCGGATCGTCAAGCAAAGGGGCCTCAGGTAGGCCGCGGTGGTGGGCGTGATGGGCTCTCTTGTTCCCGTCCTCTCGCTGCGGTCGGCCGGCTTGAGCTTCGGGCCGACGCCGCTCGTCGACGACGCCTCGCTCGCGATCGCCCGCGGCGATAAGAGCTGCCTGGTGGGCCCCAACGGGGCCGGGAAGTCGAGCCTCTTGAAGGCGCTCGCCGGGCTCCTCGACCTCGATCCGGGGGAACGGTTCGCCCGCCCAGGCGTGCTCGTCGGCTATCTGCCGCAGGAGACCGCCGCGGCGGGCGGTACCAGTGTTTGGGACTTCGTGCGCTCGGGGGCCGGGAGGACGGTGGACGCACCTCGGTTCGAGCGGCAGGCGGCCGCGCTCTTGGACCGACTCGGGCTCGACCCCGGCGCGCAGGTGGCGACGCTGTCGGGCGGTGCGGTGCGGCGCGCGGACCTGGCGCGCGCCCTTGCCGGCGAGCCGGACGTCCTCTTGCTCGACGAGCCGACCAACCATCTGGACATCCCCACCATCGAGTGGCTTGAGGAGACGCTTCTCGATTTCCGCGGGGGCCTCCTCGTGGTCAGCCACGACAGGGCGTTCCTGACCCGGCTCACGCGCCGCACGTTCTGGCTACGACGCGGTCGCCTTTTAAGGCTGGATGCGGGGTTCGAGCGATTCGAGCGTTGGTCGGAGGAGGTGTTTGCGGCGGAGGACGCGGAGGCGCGACGGCGCCGCCAGCGCCTGGCTGCCGGGCGGCGATGGCTGGAGCGGGGGGTGACCGCCCGCCGCCGCCGCAACCGGGGCCGGCTGCGCCGACTCACCGAGCTCCGCGAGGAACGCGCCCGCCGCGTCGTCGCCGAGCGGCGGGTCCGCTTCATGGTCGACGCCGTCGCCCCCGGCGGGAAGCTGGCGGTGGAGGCCCGGCGGATCCGAAAGAGCTTCGGGGACAAAATCGTCTTTCGTGACTTCTCGACCCGCGTGCTGCGCGGCGATCGTGTCGGGATCATCGGTCCCTCCGGCGCCGGCAAGACGACGCTTCTGAGGATGCTCACCGGCGACCTCGAGCCCGATTTCGGCACCGTGCGCCTGGGCACGGGTCTCAGGGCCGCCTACTTCGATCAGCTCCGCGCGACCCTCGACGAGGAGGCGACGGTCATTGAGATCCTGTGCGGGAAGGGGAGCGACACGGTTGTCGTGGACGGCGAGCCGCGGCACGTCGTCGGCTACCTCCGCGACTTCCTGTTCGACGAAGGTCGGGCGAGGAGCCCGGCGAAGAGCCTTTCGGGCGGCGAGCGGAGCCGGCTTCTGCTCGCCAAGCTGTTCCTTCGCCCCAGCAACCTGCTCGCGCTCGACGAGCCCACCAACGACCTGGACACCGACAGCCTGGACGTCCTCCTCGACGTCCTCGGCGCCTACGAGGGGACCCTGCTCGTGGTCAGCCACGACCGCGACTTCCTGGACCGGCTGGTGACCAGCGTGATCGTGCTGGATGGGGAGGGCGGCGCGGTGGAGTACGCCGGTGGGTACAGCGATTACCTGCGCCAGCGCCCCGCTTCGGTTGCAGAGGCGGAGGCCAAGCCCGGCCCGAAGCGGCAGGCCCAGCGACGGCGCGCCGGCGAACGCCCGGGCAGGCTGCGGCACCGGCTCGGGCAGGAGCTGGAGCGGCTCAACGCGCGGATCGAAGCCCTGGAGGCAGAGGTGGCGGGCCTCGAGTCGCGGCTCACCGAGCCCGACTTCTACGGCCGCGACAGGCAGGGCTTCGCGGCCGCCGCCGAGCGGCTCGAACGTGCGCGCGACGAACTCGAGGCCGCGGCGGATCGATGGCTGGACCTGGCGGCCGCCGCCGAGGCCGGAGAGGCGGAGGCCAGGCGGTGAGACCGGAGGGTCAAGTGCCGACCGCGGCAGTCGACGACGTCCTGCCGGTGGCTGGGACCAGGACGCAGGGCCCGGGGGCCCGGCGCCTCGAGCGATGAGGCTCGCAATCGTCGACCGCCTGTCGCCCAACAACGACGCGCGCCCGGACGGGGTGGCGGTCGACATGCTCATTCTCCACTATACCGGGATGCCCACCACCGCCGAGGCACTGGCCCGTCTCACCGATCCCTCGGCCAGCGTCAGCGCCCATTACCTCATCGACGAGGACGGGACAGTCTACCGCCTGGTTGCCGAAGCGCGGCGCGCCTGGCATGCGGGGGAGGCCTCGTGGCGGGGACGGCGGGACGTCAATGGCGCCTCGATCGGGATCGAGCTCCACAACCCCGGCTACGAGCATGGCTACCGGCCTTACCCCGAGCCGCAGATGGCGGCGCTCGAGGCGCTGGCTCAAGACATCATGGCCCGGCACCCGATTCCCGCCCGCCACGTGCTCGGGCATTCGGACGTGGCGCCTCATCGGAAACGCGATCCCGGAGAGCTCTTCGACTGGCGGCGGCTGTCGGAGGCGGGCGTGGGGCTGTGGCCGGCGCGGCCGGTCGTGAAAGGCGAGATGGGTCTCGTGCTCTGCCCCGGGGACAGCGGGCCGCCGGTCAAGGACATCCAGCGCGCGCTCAAGGAGTTCGGCTACGCGGTCTCGACCGACGGCCGATTCGACGCCACCACCGCTTCCGTCGTCGCCGCGTTTCAAAGGCACTTTCGGGCAGAGCGGGTCGACAGCGCCGTCGACCCCGAGACGGCCCAACGCCTGTTCGAGCTCGTCGAGCGAATCGGTTGACGCCGCCGCCGCCCGTCGCTATTTGAGGGATGGGCCAGACGGTCGGATGGCCGCCTTCCTGCGCTGCAGGGGGGAGGAAAGTCCGGGCTCCACGGAAACACGGTGCCGGGTAACGCCCGGCGGGGGCGACCCCAGGGAAAGTGCCACAGAAAGCAAACCGCCCGCGCCGCCGGTGACGGCCCGCGGGTAAGGGTGAAAGGGTGCGGTAAGAGCGCACCGCGCCGCCGGCAACGGCGGTGGCACGGCAAACCCCACCGGGAGCAAGACCGAATAGGGGCGGCGCGCCGGGGGCTAAGGCCCTACGGCAGGTCAGTTTCCGGGCTAGCCGCCCGGGTAGGTCGCGCGAGGCGTCCGGCAACGGGCGTCCCAGATGAATGGCTATCCCTCGCCTTAACGGGCGGGGACAGAACCCGGCTTACAGGCCGTCTGGCTCGCCTTTCCGCGGCCCTTCCTTATCTTTTTGTCCACCGCGCGTGCGCGCTGGGTCTGGCGGCACGTCTCGTGCGTCCCGCCGACCTTTCGGTCGTCTGCCAGAAAAGGAACATTACAAGAACACACTTTTGCCACATTTAGTGTCTACCCTGTTTGAGGATACAAGGGTTAGCCATTTGGAACGACTTGCCCGCGTACCGAGGCAGTTTGTGAAGTCTTGGGCGACTGCTTGGCGGTCCTGCTCCAATATTAGGGTTTCTCGTTGACGCCCATGAGATCCCATGCTATCCCACTTCGTCCCAAACTGTTTGCCCGCCACGGCGCGCCCCGCTCGGGCGCGGCGCGGGGAGGCGCCGGGGCTCAACACCTATGGGGGCGGGGGACGCAGGGTGGCATTGTTCCTGTCCACCTACGTCAACAAGATCGACAGGAAGGGGCGGGCCTCCGTTCCCGCGGCCTTCCGCGCGGTCCTCGCGGTCCAGAACTTTCCCGGAGTCATCGCGTTCTGTGCCTTCAACGACCGCTACAAAGCGATCGAAGCCTGCGGCATGGACCATATGGAGCGCTTGAGCCGCAGCATCGACACGCTCAATCCCTTCTCTGACGGTCACGACCATTTCGCGAGCGCGATCTTTGGCGAGGCGGTACCGCTTCCGTTCGATAGCGAAGGGCGGATCATCCTGCCCGACCACCTTCTCACCTACGCCGGCATCACCGACCGCGCCGCGTTCGTCGGCAAGGGCAAGACCTTCCAGATTTGGCAGCCCGAGGCGTTGCGCGCTTACCAGGAGGAGGCCCGGCGGCAGGCCCTGGCGGGCCGTTCCGACCTTCGGCTGGCCGGCCAGGGTGGGGGAGATGAGCGGTGAGTTCGGGTGAGGTCGCGCCCGGCGGGCACCGCCCGGTGATGCTGCCCGAGGTGATGGCATCGCTCGTGCCCCGCGAGGGCGGGATCTACGTGGACGGGACGTTCGGCGCCGGCGGCTACAGCCGCGCGCTGCTCGAGGCCGCGGATTGCCTCGTATGGGGGATCGACCGCGACCCGGAGGCCGTGACCCGGGGCGAGGGTCTCGGGCGCGCGTTTCCCGGCAGGCTCACCCTCATTCCGGGGCGGTTCGGTGAGATGGATGTCCTGCTCGGCGCCCGCGGGGTGAGCGACGTGGACGGGGTTGCGCTTGATCTCGGCGCCTCGTCGCTTCAGCTCGAGGACCCGGCCCGTGGCTTCTCGTTCCGGCGCGACGGGCCGCTCGACATGCGCATGGAGCGGGCCGGGCCCACCGCCGCCGACGTGGTCAACAAGGCCGATGAGGGCCTTATCGCCAGGATCCTTCGCGACTTCGGGGAGGAGCGCCTGGCCCGCCGGGTGGCTCGTGCCATCGTCGCGGCGCGCAAGCGCGCCCCGATCACGCGGACCCTTGAGCTCGCCGAGATCGTCCGCGGCGTAGTGCGGCGGGGCGCCAACGGCATCGACCCGGCGACCCGCACCTTTCAGGCCCTTCGAATCTACGTCAACGATGAGCTGGACGAGCTCGAGCGCGGCCTTAAGGCCGCCGAGAGGCTGCTCAAGGGCGGCGCTCGCCTTGTCGTGGTCTCGTTTCACTCCCTTGAGGACCGGACGGTAAAGCGCTTTCTCGACGAGCGCTGCGGTCGGGCACCACGGCCGCACCGCCATGCCCCGCCCGGCCCGGAGGCCCCGCCCCCGCCCACGTTCCGCCTGCGGTTCCGCGGCGCGCTCAAGCCCAGGGACGAGGAGGTGGCGGCGAACCCGCGCGCCCGGTCGGCGCGGATGCGCGCGGCGGAAAGGGTCGAGGCGCCGCCTCGGGAGGAGGCGGCATGATCCGGCGCTCCTCGGCCCTCTGGATCGGGCTCGTCGGGACGATGGCGGTCGCCCTGTTCGAACTCAAGTACGAGGTCCAACGCCTTGAGGACGAGCTCGCCGCGCTCGATCGCGACCTGCTCAAGAGCCAGGGGACGATCCACGTCCTCAGGGCGGAGTGGAGCTACCTCAACCGCCCCGACCGGCTCAAGGACCTTGCGATCCGCCACCTCGACCTAGAGCCCGTGACGGGCGCACAGATCGCGACGCTCGACGCCCTGCCCTTGGCGCCGGCGCTGTCGAAGGCCGTGCTGGCACGGCGCGGAGAGGCTCAATGAGCGACCGAGCGACCTGCGAACGAAATGGCCGCCTCGGGGCGGCGAATTCCGCGCCGAGGGTCCGGGGAACGCGGCCCAGGCTCGAGGGGGCGGGGCTTGAGGGGATCGAGACCGGCCGTAACCGGCTGCTCGTCGCCGGGGTCCTCTTTGCCTTGGCCTTCCTCGTCGTCGGGGCGCGCCTGATCGCGGTCACGGTCCTCGGCGACGGCGCCGAACCTCGGCTCGCGCGCGGGGCTGAGGCGCCGGCCATCGAGCGGAACGACATCGTCGACCGGAACGGCGTGCTCCTCGCCACCAGCCTTCCCACGGCGTCGCTCTACGCCGACCCGCGCAAGGTCCTGGACCCT
Source organism: Alphaproteobacteria bacterium (assembly GCA_046759785.1). Classification (GTDB taxonomy): domain Bacteria; phylum Pseudomonadota; class Alphaproteobacteria; order JBHICW01; family JBHICW01; genus JBHICW01. The sequence continues at coordinate 17,237 of JBHICW010000001.1, read as the reverse complement.
GATGCGGCGGCGGCCAAGCTCTTGGAGCTGCTTCCCGATCTCGACCGGGGAACGCTCCTCAAGAGGCTGAGGTCCGACCGGGCGTTCGTCTGGATCAAGCGGAACCTGACGCCCCGGCAGCAGTTCGCCGTGAACCGACTGGGCGTCCCGGGCCTGTATTTCCAGCGTGCGGTGCGGCGGGTCTATCCCCAGGGTCGCCTCGTGGCCCACGTGGTGGGGTTCACGGACATCGACGGGCACGGGCTCGCGGGGATGGAGAGGACCTTCGAGGCCGAGCTGCGGCAGGCGGCCGTCGGGCCACTCGCCCTCGCGATCGACATGCGGTTCCAGCAGGTGCTGCGCGAGGAGCTCGCGCGCAGCATGGCCGAATTCCAGGCGGTGGGCGCCGCCGGGGTGGTGCTCGACGCCCGTTCCGGAGAGGTCCTTGCGATGGTCTCGCTGCCCGATTTCGACCCGCACCGGCCGCCCAACGAGCCGGAGGCGCGCTTTAACCGCGCTAGCCTCGGCGTGTACGAGATGGGCTCCGTGTTCAAGGTGTTCACGACCGCGATAGCCCTTGATTCAGGCGTGGTGCGCCTCACGGACGGCTATGATGCCACCCGGCCCATTCGCGTCCAGCGCTATCTCATCCGCGACTTCCACCCGAAGAAGCGCTGGCTCACGGTGCCGGAGATCTTCGTCTATTCGTCGAATATCGGCGCCGCTAAGATGGCGCTCGACGTGGGCACCGACCGGCAGCGCGCGTTCCTTGGCAAGCTCGGGTTGTTGCAACCAAGCGCTTTGGAACTCCTGGAGGTGGCCTCGCCGATCGTTCCCTTCCCTTGGCGGGAGATCAACACCATGACCATCGGCTTCGGCCATGGCCTGGCGGTGAGCCCGGTGCAGCTGGCCGCCGCCTTCGCGGCGATCGTCAACGGGGGAATCATGCGGCCGCCGACGCTTCTCGCGCGCGAGAATCGCCCGCCGCCCGCCGGCCGGCGGGTGATCAGCCCCAAGACCTCCGCCTGGATGCGACAGCTGCTACGCTTGGTCGTGACCCACGGCACGGGGAGGAAGGCGGCGGCCGCCGGTTACCTGGTCGGCGGCAAGACGGGGACGGGGGAGAAGGCGGGTCCGGGGGGCTACCGCCGCCGGGCGCTCCTTTCCTCCTTCGCGGCGGCTTTCCCGATTCATGCGCCGCGTTACGTGGTCCTGGCAATGCTCGACGAGCCGAAGGGCACGCCGGAGACCTTCGGCTACGCGACAGGCGGCTGGACCGCAGCTCCAACGGCGGGTCGGATCATCGCGCGTCTTGGGCCGCTGGCTGGGATCCGGCCGCTGGACGATGACTCGGACCCCGTGCGTCCGCCGCTGTCGCCCGAAGGTGTCGGTGAGGAGTTGAGGTTTGCGTCTTTCTGAGCTCATCAACGGCCACCAGGCCTTGGGCCGCGGCGTCCCGCCCGAGGCCATCGAGATCCGCGGGCTTGCGGCCGACTCGCGGGCCGTGGGGGCCGGCTTCCTGTTCGCCGCCCTCAAGGGGAACCGGGCGGACGGCAAGGACTTCATCGGCGATGCGATCGCGCGCGGGGCGGTGGCCGTGCTCGCCCCGCCCGAGGCGGCGGATGCGGTGCCGCGCGAGCGGGTGCAGCTCGTCGTCGACGCCAAGCCCCGCCGCCGCCTCGCCCAGATCGCGGCGCGCTTCTACCCGACCCAGCCGGACGTCATCGCGGCCGTGACCGGGACCAACGGGAAGACATCGGTGGCCTGGTTCCTACGGCGGATCTGGTCGTCGATGGGACGGTGCGCCGCCTCGCTCGGCACCCTGGGCGTCGTGGCGGACTCCTCGGCGTGCTCGCTGCCCAACACCACGCCCGACCCAGTGACGCTTCATCGGCTACTGTCCGACCTGGCCGCCCGTGGGGTCGACCGTTTGGCTGTCGAGGCCTCGAGCCACGGGCTCGACCAGCACCGACTCGACGCGGTCCGGGTGACCGCCGCCGCCTTTACCAACTTGAGCCAGGACCACCTGGACTATCACTCCTCGGCCGAGGCGTACGAGGCCGCGAAGTTTCGCCTGTTCGGCGAAGTGATGGCGCCCGGCGGCCCGGCGGTGCTGAACGCCGATTCGCCCGCGTACGGGAAGCTCGCGACCCTTTGCCGGGCCCGCGGCCACCGGGTCTTAAGCTTCGGGACGGTCGGACGCGACCTCCGGCTCAAAGGCGTGGGGGTGTCGGCCAAGGGCCTCGAGATCGCGTTCGAGCTCTCAGGCGCGCCGCACCGGGTGACGGTCCCTCTTGCCGGCAGGTTCCAGGCGAGCAACGTGCTGTGTGCCCTGGGTCTGGTGCTCGCCTCCGGCGACTCATCGGACCGCGCCGTGCGCGCCCTTTCGTCCCTCTCTTGCGCTCCCGGCCGGCTTGAGGAGGTGGCGCGCCATCCCTCCGGTGGTCCGATCTATGTCGACTACGCCCACACGCCGGACGCGTTGGCCAGCGTGCTGAAGGCCGTACGGCCGGTGACGGAGCGCCGGCTCTTTGTCGTCTTCGGCTGCGGCGGCGACCGCGACAGGCTCAAGCGGCCGATCATGGGCGAGATCGCGGCGACGCTTGCGGACCGCGTGATCGTGACCGACGACAACCCGCGCGGCGAGGACCCCACACGGATCCGCGGCGAGATCCTGGCCGCGTGCCCTCAGGCGATCGAGATCGGCGACAGGGCGGCGGCGATCCGAGCGGCGGTGTCCGAGCTCTCCGAGGGGGACGTCCTGATCGTCGCAGGCAAAGGTCACGAGCAAGGCCAAGTGTTCGCCGATCGGGTCGTTCCGTTGGACGACGCCGCGGTGGCGCGCGCGGCCGTGGCGGCGCTCGAGGAGGCGCAGCCGTGACGGCACGGCCGCTCTGGACCGGCGAGGAGGTGGCGGCGGCCACCGGCGGCAAAGGGCTCAGGAACTGGCACGCGCTCGGCGTATCGATCGACAGTCGGACTCTCGAGCCCGGCGAGTTCTTCGTTGCGCTCAAGGGGCCACGCTTCGACGGCCACGACTACGTGGGCGAGGCGCTCAGGCGCGGTGCGCCGGCGGCCCTTGTCGCCCGCCGGCCGACGGGTGTGGCGGCCGACGCTCCGCTTCTCTTGGTCGACGACGCCTTGGATGCCCTCACCGCCCTGGGCCGCGCCGGGCGCGCCCGCACCCGGGCGCGCGTGGTGGCGGTCACGGGCAGCGTGGGAAAGACCGGCACCAAGGAGGCACTGAAGTGCGCGCTCGCGCCTCACGGGTTGACGGTCGCCAGCCTCAGGAGCCTCAACAACCACTGGGGCGTGCCGCTGAGCCTCGCCCGCCTTCCGGCAAACGCGCGCTTTGCGGTGCTCGAGCTCGGCATGAATCGGGCGGGTGAGATCGGAAAGCTTTCCGGGCTCGTTCGCCCGCACCTCGCCCTCATCACCGCGGTGGAGGCCGTGCACCTGGTGTTCTTCGATACGGTGGCCGCCATCGCTGATGCCAAGGCGGAGGTCTTCGAGGCCATGGACCCGGACGGGGCCGCGGTGCTCAATCGCGATAACGCCTTCTACCCGCGCCTCGTGTCGGCGGCCCGCCGGCGCGGTCTCACACGAATTCTCGGCTTCGGGGTTCACCCTTCGGCCGCGTCTAGGCTCTTGGACGCCAGTCTCGGGGCCGAAGGCAGCCGGGTCGTCGCCGAGATCGAGGGCCAGCGCGTGGCCTACACGCTCCGCCTCCGTGGCCGGCACTGGGTGATGAACAGCTTGGGCGTCCTGGCGGTCGTCAAGGCGCTGGGCGTCGAGGTGAGCGAGGCCGCCGCGGCGCTGGAACGCCTCGAGGCGCTTCCCGGGCGGGGCCAGACGCACCGAGTGCCGTTTGCCGACGGCGCCTTCGAGTTGATCGACGACAGCTACAACGGAAACCCGGCCGCGATGCGGGCCGCCCTCGAGGTCCTGGCGGCGACGCCCGTGGGCCCCGGCGGCCGCCGCATCGCCGTGCTCGGCGACATGCTGGAGATGGGTCGGGAGGCGCCGCAGCTTCACGCCGACCTCGGGGACCACATTGCGGAAGCCGGCGTAGAGCTCACCTTCACCGCCGGGGTCCAGATGAAGCATCTCCGCGTCGTCTTGGACGAGACCCGGCGCGGTGCCCACGCGGAGACGGCCGAGTCCCTCGTCCCGCACGTGGTCGGGGCGGTCCGGTCGGGGGACGTGGTGCTGGTCAAGGGGTCGCGGGCGATGGCCATGGAGCTCGTGGTCGAGGCTCTGCTGAGTCTCGCCTCCGGGGCCGGCAGCCGCGTCGCCTCCGGCGGGTGAGGGTAGGGGACGACGGACGGGGCGCGGGCGATGCTCTTCAACCTCCTCTATCCGCTGTCCGACGAGATCGGGGGCCTCCGCCTGTTCCGCTACCTCACGTTCCGCACGGGCGGTGCGGTCCTCACCTCGCTCGTCGTGTGTTTCGTCATCGGGCCGGTCGTCATCCGCTGGCTGCGCAGCAGGCAGGCTAGCGGCCAGCCGATTCGTAGCGAGGGGCCGCCCCAGCACCGGCTGAACAAGCACGGCACCCCCACGATGGGGGGCTTCCTCATTCTTCTTGCCCTCACGCTCAGCACCGTGCTGTGGGCGGACGTCACCAACGGCTACGTCTGGGCCGTGCTTCTGGTGGCCCTCGGGTACGGGCTCGTGGGGTTCACCGACGACTACCTCAAGGTCGTCCGGCAGAGCAGCCGCGGCCTGCCTGGCGTGGTCAAGCTGGGGGTCGAGGTGGCGATCGGCGTGGCCGCCACGCTCTGGATCATGAGCCTCACGAGCGCGCCGCTCGCCTCGGCGCTCGCGATTCCCTTCCTCAAGGAGGTGCTCGTCGACTTGGGGTGGTTCTTCGTTCCCTTCGCCGTCGTCGTGATGGTCGGGGCGTCGAACGCGGTCAACCTCACCGACGGGCTCGACGGCCTCGCCATCGTCCCCATCATGATCGCGGCCGGCTGCTTCGCGGTCATTTCCTACCTCGTCGGCAACACGGTTTTCGCCACCTACCTGCAGATCCCCCTCGTGCCCGGCACCGGGGAGCTGGCCGTCCTGTGCGGCGCCCTGGTGGGAGCCAGCCTGGGCTTTCTTTGGTTCAACGCGCCTCCGGCGATGGTGTTCATGGGCGACACTGGGAGCCTCGCCACCGGCGGGGCGCTCGGCGCGATCAGCGTCGTCACGAAGCACGAGCTGGTCCTCACCATCGTGGGCGGGCTGTTCGTCCTGGAGACGGCCTCGGTGATCGTCCAGGTCGCCTCGTTCAAGCTCACGGGACGGCGTATCTTCAGGATGGCCCCGCTCCATCACCATTTCGAGCAGAAGGGCTGGGCGGAGTCGACGATCGTGATCCGCTTCTGGATTATCGCGTTCGTCCTGGCGCTTCTCGCGCTTTCGACCTTGAAGATCCGGTGAAGCCATGATCCCGGTGGGCGTCTTCCGAGGTTCGCGCGTCGTCGTCTTCGGCCTGGGTCGGTCCGGGCTTTCGGCCGCCAGGGCGCTGGCCGCGGGCGGGGCCGAGGTCGCGGCGTGGGACGACGACCCCAAAGCGCGCCAGGCGGTGCGGGCGGACCGAATTGCCGCCCAGGATGTCATGGCCTGCGACTGGTCTGGGGTGGCGGCCCTGGTGTTGAGCCCGGGCGTGCCGCTAACCCATCCCGAGCCCCATCCCGTGGCCCGCCGGGCGCGCGACGCCGGGGTGCCGGTGATCGGCGACCTCGAGCTCTTTGCCCTCGCTCGGCCCGCGGCGCGCTGCGTCGGGATCACCGGGACCAACGGTAAATCCACGACCACGGCGCTGCTCGGGCATCTCCTCGCCGTCGCAGGAATGGAGGTCCGAGTGGGCGGGAATCTGGGCAGCCCGGTGCTCGATCTCGATCCCTTGGAAAGGGACGGGGTCTACGTCCTGGAAGTGTCGTCCTTCCAGCTCGACCTCGTGCGCTCCTTCCGCGCCGATGTCGCCGTGCTCTTGAACCTTGCGCCCGACCATCTCGACCGTCACGGGGGGTTCGCGAACTACGTGGCCAGCAAGCAGCGGATCTTCGATCTCCAGGCGCCGCAGGGCGCCGCCGTGATCGGCGTCGACGATCCGCATGCCCAAGGAATCTTCGAGGGGCTTGCCAGGGCGGGTCGACGGCGTCTCGTGTCCGTCGCCGTAGGCCGGCGCCTCTCGGGGGGCGTGTCCGTGGTCGACGGCCTCGTCTACGACGACATCGAGGGCCGATCCGAACCGGTGGCCGACCTCCGGGCCGTCGCCGGCCTCCCCGGGCAGCACAACTGGCAGAACGCCGCCGCGGCGGTGGCCGCCGCGCGAGCCCTCGGCGTTACCGGTGAGGCGGCTGGGCGGGCCCTCGGGAGCTTCCCTGGGCTCGCCCACCGCCTGGAGCCGGTGGCGACGATCGGCGGGGTGCGCTTCGTCAACGACAGCAAGGCCACCAACGCGACGGCCGCGGCGCGCGCTCTCGCCTGCTACCGGAACGTCTACTGGATCGGCGGCGGCCGGCTCAAGGAAGGGGGCATCGCCCCGCTCGAGCCGTACTACCCGCGGATCGCCCACGCGTTCCTCATCGGCGAGGCGGCGACGTCCCTCGCCCAGACGCTCAAGGGTCGGGTCCCCGTCACCCTGTGCGGCGACCTGGCCACGGCCGTCGGGGCGGCGGCTGCCGCCGCTTGGTCGGAGGGCGGTGCCGACCCGGTGGTCCTATTGTCCCCCGCCTGCGCCTCGTTAGATCAGTGGGCCAGCTTCGAGGCCCGTGGCGACGCCTTTCACGCCTTGGTTAGGGCCCTCGCCGAGCGCGGCGGCCAGGGCGGGGCGGGCCGCGAGGCCGACGAGGCGAGGGGGGCGGCATGACGACCCTCCCGCGCACCGACCGTAGCCTGCTGGGGCGCTGGTGGTGGACGGTCGACCGCTGGACGCTGGCCGCCCTGCTCGTGCTCTTCGCGGCCGGCGCCGTGCTCGCGATGGCGGCCAGCCCCGCCGTCGCCGAGCGAATCGGGATCGATTCCTTTCACTTCGTCCGCCGCCAGTTCGCGTTCCTTCCGCTCGCTCTGGCGCTGTTTCTCGCGACGTCCCTCCTTTCGCCGGTGGGTGTGCGCCGGCTCGGCGCCGTGGGGTTCCTCGTTGCCCTCCTCCTCCTCATGGTAATGCCTCTCCTCGGCGAAGAGGTGAAGGGCGCCCGCCGGTGGGTCACCCTATTCGGCTTCTCGTTGCAGGCCTCGGAGTTCGTCAAGCCCACGTTCGCCGTGCTTGCCGCGTGGCTCTTCGCCACCGCGCGGCTCAAGCCCGCCTTTCGGGGAGAGCTGATTTGCGTGGGCCTCTACGGCCTCGTCGTCGTCCTCCTGCTGCTCCAGCCCGATGTCGGGATGGCCGTCATGGTCTCCGCCGTCTGGTTCGCTCAATTCTTCGTGGCCGGTGTCTCGCTGACCTGGGCGACGCTTCTTGCGGTCGTGGGTCTCGGCGGAGCCGTCGCCGTGTATTGGCTGATGCCTCACGTCACCGACCGAATCGACCGGTATCTCGATCCGGCCTCGGGAGACAGCTACCAGGTGGATCGGGCGCTCGAGGCGTTTTCGAACGGCGGGCTCTTTGGACGCGGCCCCGGGGAGGGCGTGGTGAAGGAGGTACTGCCCGACGCCCACTCCGACTTCGTCTTCGCCGTTGCGGGCGAGGAGTTCGGCCTTCTCGCCTGCCTCGCAATCCTGGGGCTGTTCGCCTTCATCATGCTGCGCGGCTTCGCCCGGGCGTTCCAGGAGAAGGACCTCTTCGCCCTGCTGGCCGTGACGGGGCTTCTCGTCCAGTTCGGCCTTCAGGCCATCCTGAACATGGCGGTCAGCTTGGGGCTGTTGCCGGCGACCGGCATGACCCTCCCGTTCATTTCCTACGGCGGCTCGTCGCTGCTGGCGACGGCGCTCGGCATGGGCATGGTGCTAGCGCTGATGCGACGCCGACCGGAGGTTCAGGGGTTACCGTGGGCGGTGTGATCGTGCTTGCGGCCGGCGGGACCGGTGGGCACGCGTTCCCGGCCCGGGCGCTGGCCGAGGTTTTGCTCGCTCGCGGCCGCCGGGTGGCGATCGTCACGGACCGCCGGGGCGAGAGGCTGTGGGGGGCGCCCGGCGGCGTGGACGTCCACGTCGTGCGGGCGGGTTCGCCCTCGGGGCCTGGCCTGGTGGCGCGGGCACAGGGGCTCGGCGTGCTCGCGCTCGGGGTCTTTCAGGCGCGTGGGCTCCTCAAGGCACTCAAGCCCCCCGGCGTGGTCGGGTTCGGCGGCTATCCGTCGGTCCCGGCCGTGCTGGCGGCCGCCTGGCAGGGCGTTCCCGCCGTGGTCCACGAACAGAACGCGGTCTTCGGGCGGGCCAACCGTTTCCTTGCCTCGCGGGTCTCGGCGATCGCCACCTCTTTTCCCAAAACCGTCGGCTTGCGCCCCGGCGCGTCGGGGAAGGTCCGCTGCACCGGGAATCCCGTTCGCGCCCGGGTCGCCGCCCTGGCGATGACACCCTACGTGGCGCCCGCGCCCGACGGGCCCCTGAGCCTACTGGTGTTGGGGGGCAGCCAGGGGGCGGGCGTGATGGATGAGGTGGTGCCCGACGCGCTGGCGGCGCTTGCCACGCCGCTGCCCGAGCGTCTCAGCGTGGCCCACCAGTGCCGCGCCGAGGACGCCGAGTCGGTTCGCCGTCGCTATGAGGAGGCGGCGATCCGGGCGGAGGTCGCCCCCTTCTTCGATGATGTGCCAAGACGCCTGGCCGACGCGCAACTCGTGATTTGCCGCGCCGGCGCCGCCACGGTCGCCGAGGTGACAGCGGCGGGCCGTCCGGCCCTGTTCGTCCCGTATCCCGACGCCACCGACGACCACCAGACGAGGAACGCGCGGGCGATCGAGGACGCCGGCGGGGCTTGGATCATGCCTCAGGCGACCGTCACGCCCTTGGCTCTCGGCGTGCGTCTCGAGTGGCTCTTCGCGGCGCCGGGCTTCTGGGGCGAGGCCGCGCCCACGGCCAGGGCCGCCGCCCGCCCGCCGGCGGCCGAGGCCCTGGCCGACGTTGTGGAGGAGGTCGTTCCGGCGAACGGCGGCCGCCGGGTGCGAAGGACCGGCGAGGTGGCGCTGCCGGAGGCGGCGGCATGAGAGCCCTTCCGCTCGAGGTCGGGCCGATCCACTTCGTCGGGATCGGGGGGATCGGGATGAGCGGCATCGCCGAGGTCCTTCACAACCTCGGCTACCGGGTTCAGGGCAGCGACCTCGCCGGGAACGCGAACGTGAACCGACTAAAGGCCCTGGGGGTTCCTGTGGGCCTCGGCCACGCCCCCGAGAACCTGGGCGAGGCCGAGGTGGTCGTGGTCTCGTCCGCCGTGAAGCCGGAGAACGTGGAGGTGGAGGCGGCGCACGCCCGGTTCATCCCGGTGGTGCCGCGGGCCGAGATGCTGGGCGAGCTCATGCGGCTCAAATGGTCCATCGCCGTGGGCGGTACCCACGGGAAGACCACCACCACCTCGCTCATCGCCGCCATCCTCGAAGCGGCTCGCTACGACCCCACCGTCATCAACGGCGGGATCATCAACGCTTACGGCACGAACGCACGGCTCGGCAGCGGGGACTGGATGGTCGTCGAGGCGGACGAATCCGATGGCAGCTTTGCCAAGTTGCCGGCGACGATCGCGGTGGTCACGAACATCGATCCCGAGCACCTCGACCACTACGGGACCTTCGATGCCTTGCGGCGGGCGTTCGAGACCTTCGTGGAGAACATCCCGTTCTACGGATTCGTCGCCCTGTGCATCGACCACCCAGAGGTGCAGGCGCTCATCGGGCGGGTCTCGGACCGCAAGATCGTGACCTACGGGCTCAGCCCGCAGGCCGAGGTGCGGGCCGTCGACCTGCGCACAGAGGCGGGGGAAACCCTCTATGACGTCGTCGTCGAACGCTCGACAGAGGAGCGGCGCATGCTCGGCGGGGTTCGCCTCCCCATGCTGGGCGCGTACAACGTCGTGAACTCCCTCGCGGCGATCGCGGTGGCGCAGGAGATGAAGATCGAGGACGACGTCCTGCGCCGGGCGCTGGCGGAGTTCAAGGGTGTCAAGCGGCGGTTCACCAAGACGGGGGAGGCCAGCGGCATCACCGTTATCGACGATTACGGGCACCACCCGGTGGAGATCACGGCGGTACTCCGGGCGGCACGGGAGGCCTACGTCGGGCGCCTGATCGCGGTGGTCCAGCCCCACCGCTTCACGCGCCTTCGCAACCTGTTCGAGGACTTCTGCACCTGCTTCAACGACGCGGCCGTGGTCATCGTGGCTGACGTGTACTCCGCGGGCGAGGCCCCCATCGCGGGCGTCACCCGCGACGCCTTGGTCGAGGGCTTGAGGGTCCGCGGCCACCGCCATGTGGAGGCGCTCGAGGACCCGGGCGAGCTACCCGAGCTCGTGGCGCGCCTGGCCGAGCCGGGCGACGTGGTCGTTTTCCTGGGCGCCGGGACGATCACCCAGTGGGCGCAGGGGCTGCCGGGCCAGCTTCGGCGCGTTCTCGGTCGCCCGGCCGCGGTCGGGACGGGGGCGGCATGAGGGCGGCGCCACGCGACGAGCGGCTGGTGGAGCGCCTGCCCCGGGTGCGTGGCCGCTACACGGAGAACGCGCCGCTCGGCCGCTTCACCTGGTTCCGGGCCGGAGGCACGGCGGAGATCCTCTTCCGCCCCGCGGACGAGGCCGACCTTGTGGCGTTCCTGCGGGCGCGGCCGGCGGACGTTCAGCTCACCGTGGTCGGGTTGGGGTCGAACCTTTTGGTGCGCGACGGCGGGGTCGACGGAGTGGTGATTCGGTTAAGCCGGGCTTTCGCAGGCATCGAGGTCGAGGGCGTGCGCGTTAGCGCAGGTGCCGCCGCGCTGGACCTTTCGGTGGCGCGGGTCTGCGGCAAGGCAGGCGTTGGCGGTCTCGAGTTCCTGAGCGGGGTGCCGGGGACGATCGGCGGGGCGCTCAGGATGAACGCCGGAGCCTACGGCCGCGCGATGAAGGACGTGACGGTGGCGGCCTCTGCCCTCGACGGCCGGGGCCAACGACACGAACTGGCGGTGTCCGACCTTGACTTTTTCTACCGCGGTTGCGCCGTGCCCGAGGACTGGATCTTCACCGCCGCTACGCTCAACGGGGAGGTGCGCAATTCGGCCGAGATCGCCGTTGCCATGGCCGACATTGCGACGGCCCGCACCGATACCCAGCCGCTCAGGACCCGGACCGGGGGGAGCACCTTCGTCAATCCCCCGGGCCACAAGGCATGGCAGCTCATCGAGCGTGCGGGCTACCGCGGGCTGCGCCGGGGCGGCGCCATGGTGTCGGACAAGCACTGCAACTTCCTGATCAACACCGGTTCGGCCACCGCCGACGACATCGAGGCCCTGGGGGAGGAGGTCCGCCACCGGGTCGCCGAGGCGACGGGAATCGCCCTGGAGTGGGAGATTCGCCGAATCGGCCGACCCGCATTCGAGCGGATCGAGGGAGGCGGGCGATGAGCAGCCACGTGGTCGTCCTCATGGGGGGCTGGTCGGCGGAGCGCGAGGTCTCGCTGGTGACGGGCGGGGCGGTCGCCGATGCCCTGGAAGAGGCCGGCTACCGCGTCGTACGGGTCGACGTGGATCGCGGCCTGGCCGACGTGCTCGAAGGACTCGAACCGCGGCCGGATGTGGTCTTCAACGCCCTGCACGGACGCTTCGGCGAGGACGGCTGCGTCCAGGGCCTGCTCGAGATCCTGGGCATTCGGTACACGCATTCCGGGCCCCTGGCCTCGGCGCTTGCGATGAACAAGCCGATGGCGAAGCAGAGGTTCCAGCAGGCCGGCATTCGCTGTCCCGAGGGGGTGGTCTTATGCCGTGAGGAGCTGAAGCGCGGGGCGCCGATAGACCCGCCGTTCGTCATAAAGCCCACGAACGAGGGCTCCAGCGTCGGGGTCCGCATCGTCCACAAGGGCGACAACCGGCCGCTCTGGCTCGACGGGGACTGGCCGTACGGCGAGGACGTGCTGGTCGAACGCTATATCCCCGGCCGCGAAATCACCGTGGCGGTGATGGGCGAACGCGCGCTCGGGGCCACGGAGATCCGTCCCAAGCAGGGGTTTTACGACTACACGGCGAAATACACCGAGGGGAAGGCCGAGCATCTCATTCCCGCCCCGATCCATCGGCGCGCCTATGAGGAAGTGCTGGAACTCGCCCTGTTGGCTCATCGGACCCTGGGCTGTCGCGGGGTCACGCGGGCCGACTTGCGTTACGACGATACGGAGGGCGAGCCGGGGCGGTTCTATATGCTCGAGGTCAATACCCAGCCGGGCATGACGCCGCTCTCGCTGGTGCCCGAGATCGCGGCGTATGCCGGGATCGGCTTTACCGAGCTGGTCACCTGGATGGTGGAGGAGGCGCGGTGCGACGGCTGACAACCCTGAGCGGCCGCGAAAGGCTGACCAGGCGGGATCACGGCAAGCCGTCCCCGGCTCGCCGGCGCGTGACGCCCCGCTGGTTGCGGCCGGCGGCGATGGTCGGGGGTCTGGCCCTGGTGGTCGCCTCGATCGCCGGACCGAGCCTGTGGCTGTGGCAGTCCGGCCGGCTCCCCGCTTTCCAGGAGGGGCTGCACGGCCTGGTGGCGAAGGCCTCGGTGGCCACCGGTCTGGTCCTGCGCGAGGTCTATGTGGCGGGGCGGGTGAAGACGTTGCCCGAGGCAATCCTCGGGGCCCTGAACGTCAAGCTGGGGCAGCCCCTCATGGCGATTGACCTTGACGAGACGCGGCGCCGGTTGGAGGTGCTCGGCTGGATCCGGTCGGCGAACGTGGAGCGCAGGTTTCCCGACGCCCTCTACGTCCGGCTCGTGGAAAGGGTGCCGCTCGCCCTTTGGCAGCGGAAAGCGGAGCCGGTGGTCATCGACCGTGAGGGCGAGGTAATCGAGGGCGCCAGGCCCGGGCGTTTCCCCCATCTGCCCCTGATCGTCGGCGACGACGCGCCGGCCCATGCGGCGCACCTTATCGGCGTCATGGCCTCCGAGCCGGCGCTCATGAAGCGGGTCGCCGCCGCGGTGCGCGTCGGCGGCCGCCGCTGGAACCTCCGGTTGGGCAACGGGATCGAGGTGCGCCTGCCTGAGCAGGACGTTGCCGGGGCGTGGCAGCGGCTGGCGGAGTTCGACCGGCGCAAAGGGCTTCTCGCGCGCGACGTGACGGCGGTGGATCTGAGGTTGTCCGACCGTCTCATCGTCCGGCTCACGCCGGGGGCAAAGGCGCGCGCAACGGTGGCGAAGAAAGGAGAAAGGACATGATGGTTGAAGCGTCGCATCAGGTGGTAAGCACACCGGTCTTTGAGGGCGCCACGCGCAGGGCCAAGGCAGGGAACGGCCTGATCGCCGCCCTGGACGCCGGGTCGACCAAGGTGAGCTGTTTCATCGCCCATGCCGACCCGGTCGGGGGTCTCACGCTGAAGGGCATGGGTCACCAGGTCTCGCGCGGCGTGACCGCAGGCGCCATCGTCGACATGGAGGCGGCCGAGGCGTCGATTGTGGCCGCGGTCCACGCCGCCGAGGAGATGGCGGGGGAGACGGTGCGCGAGGTCTTCCTTAACCTGTCCGCCGGACGTCCCGCCTCCCAAACCGTGGGTGTCGAGGTGGCGCTCGCGGGCCACGAAGTGGGCGAGCGGGATCTCGAGCGCGTGTTGGGCGAGAGCCGGAGCGCGGTGCGTGCCGACGACCGGGCCGTCATCCATGCGCTGCCGCTGGAGTACAGCATCGACGGCAACCGGGGAATCCGGGACCCGCGGGGCATGGTCGGCGGCCGGCTCGGCGTGGACGCCCACATCGTCACCGCCGCCGAGGCGCCCGTGAGGAACCTCAGCACCTGTGTGGCCCGCTGTCACCTCGACGTGGCCGCCTGCGTCGTCTCGCCCTACGCGGCGGGACTCGCCTGCCTCGTGCCGGACGAAATGGACCTGGGCGTGACCCTCGTGGAGATGGGAGGCGGCACGACCGGCATCGCGGTGTTCCGGGACGGCGACTGCGTCTTCACGGACATGGTGGCGCTGGGCGGGGTCCATATCACGCAAGACGTCGCCCGGACCCTCTCTACGCCCGCCGCACACGCGGAGCGGATGAAGAGCTTGTTCGGGAGCGCCGTCGCCGGCCCGGGCGACGAGCGCGAGATGATCGAGGTTCCGCCCGTGGGCGAGGGCGAGCCCGCCGCCGGCAACCACGTCCCTCGTTCCGTGCTCGTGGACATCATCAGGCCCCGGGTCGAGGAGACCTTCGAGTTGGTGCGTAGCCGCCTCGAAGCCGGCGGCTTTCATATGCCGAACGGCGGCCGGGTCGTTCTCGCCGGAGGCGCGAGCCAGCTCAATGGCATCCGCGAGGTGGCCGGACGGATCCTTGGCAAGCAAGTCCGCATGGGTCAGCCGATCCATGTGAAAGGGCTCGCCGAAGCGACCGGAGGCCCGGCCTATGCCGCCTGTGCCGGCCTCCTCGCTTACGCGATGCACCAGCACAGCGAAGTGTCACTGAAGGCCTGGGCGAAGGCTGAACGCTCAAGGGCACGGTTCGGCCGTCTGGGGCAATGGCTGCGCGAGCACTTCTGAGGCGCTCGCCCAGGCCGACCACGCCCGGCCTTCGGGGCCGCCGGGGAGGGCAGAGGAGATTTTGACCGTGGCGTCATTCGGGAGGAGGGTATGACCATCAACCTAAGAATGCCGGAGAGCCAGCCCATGAAGCCCCAGATCACCGTGATCGGGATCGGCGGGGCGGGCGGCAACGCCGTCAACAACATGATCACGTCGGGCCTCGGGGGGGCCGAGTTCGTGGTCGCGAACACCGACGCCCAGGCGCTTGGACAGTCGATGACCGATCGGCGCGTCCAGCTCGGCGTCTCCATCACCCAGGGGCTCGGTGGCGGCTCCCGGCCGGAGATCGGCAAGGCCGCCGCCGAGGAAGCGATCGACGAGATCCTCGAGCACTTGCAGGGCAGCAACATGGCGTTCATCGCTGCCGGTATGGGCGGTGCCACAGGCACCGGCGGCGCCCCGGTGGTTGCGCGGGCGGCGCGCGAGCAGGGCATCCTCACCGTCGGCGTCGTGACTAAGCCCTTTCACTTCGAGGGCACCCAGCGGATGAGCATCGCGGAAGAGGGGCTCGGCGAGCTTCAGCAGTACGTCGACAGCTTGATCATCATTCCGAACCAGAACCTCTTCCGCGTCGCGAACGAGAAGACCACCTTCGCCGACGCGTTCAAGATGGCGGACGACGTGCTCCATGCGGGCGTGCGCGGGGTGACGGATCTCATGGTGATGCCCGGTCTCATCAACCTGGACTTCGCCGACGTGCGCGCCGTGATGGGGGAGATGGGCAAGGCCATGATGGGCACCGGCGAGGCCGAGGGCGAGCGGCGGGCGCTCGACGCCGCCGACGCGGCGATCTCCAATCCGCTCCTGGACGACATGTCGATGAAGGGGGCACGCGGCGTGCTCATCAACATCACCGGCGCCCAGGATCTGACCTTGTTCGAAGCGGACGAGGCCGCTAACCGAATTCGCGACGAGGTCGACCCCGACGCCCACATCATCTTTGGCGCCACCTTCGACGAGTCGCTCGCCGGGCGCATGCGGGTCTCGGTCGTGGCGACGGGCATCGAGGCCGAGATGGCAGCCGCCGGAGACACTGTCCGGAGGCCTACGCCGTTGCGGCCTGTGCTCGTAGACAGTCGCGAGAAGGGTGAGGCTTCGGCGAACGCCGAGCCGAGCGTCAGGGTGCCGGAGCCGGAAGCGGGCGGCGAGGCGGAGAGCCGAATCGACGAGGAGAGCGAGGCCGGGGCAAACAAGGCGGCGGTTTCCGCCTTCGCGCAGGGCGGCAAGCGGGTCTTCGTCCCGGCGGGGCCGGTCGACCCCGGCTTGCCCAAGGATGCCGCCGGCCCTGCCGAGCCCTTCGCAGAGGCGGCCATGGCGAACGGGGCATGGGAGCCCGGCAAGCTGGAGCCGCGGCGCGGCCCGAGCCTGTTCGAGCGGATGACCGGCGCCGGCCGGGCCCGGGAGCCGAAGCCCGAGCCTAGGGCTAACCCGACTCCTCCCAGCCCGAAGGCGCCGGAGGCCGGGGATCAGCTCGCCGTCTCCACCACGGAGGAGGATGTGCTCGACATTCCGGCCTTCCTCCGCCGCCAGGGGAACTGAGCGGCGGGCACCCCAGGGCAACATGTAACACTCTGTAACAAAACGTGATTTGAGTGCTTCGGGGGGAACTTGTTAGAAAGCCCCCCGAAGCACGTTTCCCACCAAAATACCCTCGGTGGAAAAGGTGGGGCGGCCCGCGAACGGGCATTCCGAGGGAGAGACAGGGAGAGCTTGCGGCCTTTGAGGGGCAGTCGTCAGAGGACTGTCAGGGCGCCGATCGCCTGCACGGGTGTCGGGCTGCATAGCGGTGAGAAGGTCTCGATGACCCTTCATCCCGCCGCGGCCGACGCCGGCATCGTCTTCCGCCGGCCGGACATCGTCGACGGCGGAGGCCTCGTCCGCGCTCACTTCTCCAACGTTTGCCGGACGCTGATGTGCACCACCTTGCGGAACGAGGCGGGGGTCACGGTCAGCACGGTCGAGCATCTGATGGCGGCGCTGGCCGGGTGTGGAATCGACAACCTTCTCGTCGAGATCGATGGCCCCGAGGTTCCGATCATGGACGGCAGCGCCGCGCCCTTTGTCTTCCTGATGGAATGCGCCGGGATCGTCGAGCAGGAGGCCCTGCGCCGGGCGATCCAAGTCATGAAGCCGGTGCGGGTGGGGCACGGGACGCGCTTCGCCTCGCTCGTGCCCTCTGACCGTTTCTCGGTGAGTTTCGAGATCGCGTTCGACAACCCCCTGATCGCGCGTCAGGAGAGATCCTTCGAGGTCACCGAGCAGGTGTTCAAGGACGAGGTCAGTGCGGCCCGAACCTTCGGCTTCGTGGAGGACGTCGCTGCCTTGCGGGCCCGCGGGCTTGTGCGGGGCGGCTCGCTCGACAACGCGGTCGTCGTCAGCGGAACGAAGGTCCTCAATGAGGAGGGATTGCGCTATGAGGACGAGTTCGTCCGCCACAAGGTGCTCGATTCCATCGGCGACCTCTACCTCGCTGGCGCTCCGCTGCTGGCGCACTTCCACGGTATCTGCTCAGGGCACCCGCTTCACTACCGGCTCCTCAAGGCGCTCGACGCCGACCCCACGGCCTGGCGGGAGGTCGTGCTGGACGAGACGGACGACGTCGTTCACTGCTCGTCATCCTCCGT